>CAZURY010000017.1:0-14235 GCA_964623145.1 uncultured Desulfobulbus sp.
CCACCTGGGAGTAATTCAACGTTTTTTCAGCTTGCGGCTGAGGATGTCAATCTGCTCGCGAACACCATTTTTTGTTGAACGGTCACGGGTGATCACCTTCACCGCATGCAGAACCGTGGAATGATCCCGGTTGTACAGTGCGCCGATATCTGCAAGTGACTGATCGGTGTGCTTGCGGGTCAGGTACATGGCAATCTGCCGGGGAAAGGAAATAGAGCGTTTCCTTGATCTGGATTTTAGATCTTCGACCGAAACATTATACTGACAGCCAACCAGATCGCGGATCAACTTCCCGTCCACCTGAACCGGGGCGCCGATGAGACCGCTTATCACCTCGCGGACAAGCGACATATCCGGCGCCATATGCCGCAGGCAGGATTTTGCCTTTATACCGATCAAGGCGCTTTCCGTTCGCCGAACATCGCCTTTCAAGTTACGGGCCAGATAATCCACCAGGTCATCGGATAGTTCCAGATCATGGATTCCCGCCTTATGTCGAATAATTCTGCTTCGAGTTTCATATTCGGGAGCCTTGATGCCGGCAACCAGGCCTGAGGTCATCCGGGAACGAAAATCCTCATCCAGATCCTTTAACTTACAAGGGGCAACAGCAGAGGTCAGGATGACCCTGCGGCCCGACTTGATCAGATAGTCAAGAACCGTGTTCAGCTCTTCCTGGGTCTTATTTCTGCCGGCCAGGGTGTGCACATCCTCAACAAGCAGTAAATCACATTCCCTGACATATTTCCGGCTGAACTTGTCCATGGACCGGGCACGGATATTTTTCACCATATCAGCGGAAAACTGCTGGGCCGTCAGATACTGCAGCCGGGTTCCCGGAGCCGTATCAAGAACCCGGTGGACAACAGCCTGGGTCAAGTGGCTCTTGCCCAGCCCGGTGGCACTGTTCATAAACAGACAGTTACCATAGGCATAATCACCTTTTGCCAGTGCATCACAGGCGGCGCGCGCCAGCACATTACTTTCACCGACCATAAAATGATCAAAGGTATATGCAGGATGCAGTGAGCGAACCCGCCGCTCGGGAACCGTCGTCCCGGGCAGACGAAGCTGCCCTGATGAACCTTCAGCAGGAGCGGCCTGCTGCGGGGCGACGCTGAGAGATACCGCAAGTGGAGTACCTGCGACCTCGGAGGCTATGGCGCGGATTTGATCGAGATAACGCTCTTCAATCCAGGCCCGAAAAAAACGATCAGGGGCTGTAAGCCGCAGTTCCCGGTCTTCTGACTTTGTACAGGAAAGCGGTTCAATCCACAGGCCGTATTCATTTTCAGGAAGTGACTGATGTAAAGCTTCTCGAATTGTATTCCACAACATACCGCACCCTTCTCCTTTTAAACTCTTAAGTGAAAAACAAAAATGCAATGGTCATAACCAATCCAGGCTCGCACAATCTGAAACACCGTGATCCCCTGGTTCGTCAGGCAAGGTTGACTGGGATCCGGCAACAGCGATGAACCGATCATGATGGTGGAAAGAAACCGCCAAATTGATGGTGCTATTGGTAGTCAAAAAGAGGCAAATGGTCAAAACCGGTTTGGCTTGATTTGCTGTAAAATGCTCTGAATAAATGTGGAGAATTCGCCCCCCTGCAGCCAAGAGGTTTTAGCATTGTTGATAGCCCCAAAGTGGCTTAAATGCGTATTATTCAGCAATATACAAATTAATTCCTTAAATTTAAATAGGTTATGATATATCCAGGAAAGTTATCAACAATTTTTCCACAAATATATTCCTCGCCATACCTTCTCATAATTAAAAAATACTACGAAATACTCACCATAGAGCAAAGAACTCCCCCCGGTGTTTTTAACTCCGCGCCGCTGCATTTATTTCAGGTTTCAGCGGTCATAAGAAAAAAAGCAGAAAAAAAATAACGTGCAGAAAAGAGGAAAAACAGGAGAGAGGCGGCGCAAAAAAACAACAGTGAGATACAAAAATTACAGGGCCCTGGCCAGGGTAAACACCTCAACCCGCCTTGCGCCGCCGATCCGAAGAATTCGACTGCACTCGGACACGGTGGAACCGGTGGTCAAGACATCATCAATGAGCAAAACCGATTTGCCCGCCACCAGGTCGGGAACGCAGAGAGAAAACGCCCCTTTGAGATTTTTCCTCCGCTCTTTGCCGCTTAAATCCGTCTGGGATATGGTATTGCGTACCCGAACCAGGCCGGTGGCCCGGATCCTGTCTTTCCAAAAAGGAAAACAATGACGGGCCAACAGTTGCGACTGATTAAAACCGCGCTGTCGCAACCTGCTGCCGTGCAACGGAACCGGAATTATCATGTCAGGGGTGGCCAATGAACTAAAGGCAGGGGATTCACGGGCCAGGTAAGCAAGGGTTGCAAGACCGGCCAGACGACGGCCGAATTTCACCTGGTGGATCAGACCGGCCAGGGGTTCCCGATATGGAAACGCAGCCCGAACAAGATCAAAGGGCGTGTTTTTGGACAGACAGTTGCCACAGAGATGATCCGCCCCTGCATTAAAAGGAATACCACAACACAGACACCAGGGAGAAGCAAGGGGGACAAGCCGACCAGAACAGGAATTGCAGAGCAGGGGCAGGCGATGACGCCCAAGCAAGGTCTCGCAGGCCAGGCAACGGGCGGGAAAGAGCACATCCTGCAGAGCGGCAAGCAGGGACATTCTCTTCTTCAAGGGTTAGCAAGCAGGGCCTGCCGGGAATTTCTCCGGACCAGACACAAACGTAATTGGTTCCAGGCACGCCATCTTGGTCCGGTCAACCCTGTCCGCATCACGCCAGGGCGTGATAGCAACAGGTATGACTGAACAAATCGGACGCATCTGTGACCAATTACAAAATTTTAGCCTGTGCAAACGTCCAGTTAAAGACCCTGTGGGAGTTACACACAAACGTGTCACGCCCGAAAGTTTGAGCATGACACGTTGAAATTCCGGGCATTGCATCAGATACTTCCGGCCTGGATTCATCCCATGGCCAACTGCAGATTTTCATCAATTTTTGCCAGAAATTCCTCGGTGGTCAGAAACTTCTGCCCACCGCCGACAAGCAGAGCAAGATCCTTGGTCATGAAACCGGATTCAACGGTATTTACGCAGACCTTCTCCAGGGTTTCGGCAAAACGGACCACCTCGGGCGTATCGTCAAAAATACCACGATAATACAGGCCGCGGGTCCAGGCAAAAATAGAGGCAATGGGGTTGGTTGAAGTCGCATTGCCCTTCTGATGCTCCCGATAATGCCTGGTCACCGTACCGTGGGCGGCTTCGGCCTCAACAGTTCCGCCGTCCTCGGTCAACAGCACGGAAGTCATCAGGCCAAGGGAGCCAAATCCCTGGGCCACGATATCCGATTGCACATCGCCGTCATAGTTTTTGCAGGCCCAGACAAAACCGCCCTCCCATTTAAGCGCTGCCGCAACCATATCATCAATCAGCCGGTGCTCATAGGTTATGCCCAGTTCAGCGAATCGATCGGCAAATTCCTCATCAAAGACCTTTTGAAAAAGATCTTTAAACCGGCCGTCATATTTCTTGAGAATCGTATTTTTAGTCGACAAATACAGGGGCCAGCCGAGATTGAGCGCATAATTCATGCAGGATCGGGCAAAACCACGGATGGAATCATCCAGGTTATACATGCCCATGGCGCAACCGGATCCGGGAAAATCAAAAACCTCGTATTCAACGGCCTGGCTGCCGTCGGCCGGTTCAAAACGCATGCTCAGCTTACCTGCCCCCGGTATCAGAAAATCCATGGCCTTATACTGATCGCCAAAGGCATGGCGCCCTATAACAATGGGTTTTTTCCAGCCGGGCACAAGCCGGGGGATATTAGTGCAGATAATCGGCTGCCTGAACACCGTACCGCCGATAATATTTCTGATAGTTCCATTGGGAGAAGGCCACATCTTTTTGAGATCAAATTCCGTGACCCGTGCTTCATCCGGGGTAATGGTAGCACACTTGACGCCAACCCGATATTTCTTGATGGCTTCTGCCGCCTCAACGGTTATCCGGTCATCGGTCTCGTCACGTTTCTGGATGGAAAGATCAAAATACTTCAAATCAATATCCAGGTAAGGCAGGATCAGTTTTTCTTTAATAAAGGCCCATAAGATACGCGTCATTTCATCGCCATCAATCTCGACAACGGGATTTTTTACCTGAATCTTTGCCATGTTACTATTCTCCATTATTTTTCTGCTCCTGGGACCACAAAAGGCTGCCTTGAAAAATCAAGTTTTTCAAAGCAGCCAAAAACCCACACCGGATTGATTTCACTAACGGCTGAAACTATCGCCTTTTTTAAAAAGTTAGGCAACATAGTCCATCTCCGGCAAATCGTCAATACAACAACGTTGCTACCGACCGGAAAAGAGATGAGTTTTTCCGATGACTATGCTAAGAAACAGCCTAAGTGTTCACCAGCATGCCATCTTTGCACGATCAGGCTGCCTCACACAGGCAAACTATAACTACTCGCCGGCCCGCCTGTACGAATAGGTAAGCGAAGACTCCGTGTGGCGCTGGTAAACGCCTACGGCGTAAGGGGTTATCGATCTTACTTACTACCCGGCAACCGGTTACGAAACAGCTATTCGATCACTTATGGCAAAGGGTTGTGTTTTCTCCTGCGGCATCAACGGTAGAGACGCCGGCAAGACGAAAGCTCCCGGGAACATTCGCAGCCTCTGTACTTCTATTTTCCTGATGTTTCATACATGTTATGGCTATAAGCTGAAATCATAACACTCATTTTTTAATGACTCCTATTCAACTCCTCCGATCTCTGGTCTTTCTCGGTTGCGTTCCCCTGATCACCGCAGGCGTTTGCCTGGCGGCGCTCGTCGATTTCAGAATTTCAAGCAAATCTGCCGCTGAGGCTCAGATTTATCCAAGACTCTGGGCAAAAATTCTAACCAGGATTGCCGGAATCCGGGTCCGGGTCACCGGCATGGAGAATATTGATCCCCAGGCGACCTATGTCTTTGCCGGCAACCATAGCAGCCAACTTGACATCTATGGTTTTCAAGCCGGCTTCCCCCATGACTTCAGGTGGATAGCCAAAAAAGAACTGTTTAACATCCCCATATTCGGACCGGCCATGCGCAAGGTCGGCTTTATTTCCATTGACCGATCCCACGGCAGAAAGGCGCTCAAAAGTCTCAACCTGGCCGCAAGCCGCATTGCCGATGGAAGCTCGGTCCTCATCTTTCCCGAGGGTACTCGCAGTAAAGACGGAAGACTGCAGCCCTTTAAAGCAGGGGCAATATTGCTGGCAATCCGATCCGGCGTGCCGGTTGTTCCCCTTGGATTCAACAATGCCTCCCGTCTGCTGCCCAAGGGAAAACTTCTTCCCCAAGGAGGAGAAATTGTCATCCGCATTGGCAAACCGATCCCGACCAGGGACTATACACCCAAAGAAAAGAAAATTCTTGCCGCCATTCTCCATGACCGGGTAGCAGAATTGCTTGATCCTGTTCATCTTCCAAAAAACGAACAACAGCAATCAGGAGATTCATAAGCCATTGCATTTTTCACCGGGCATGGCATAATAACGCATTTTGGTGATGATAGGTTAACGAATAAACGCTACATTGACTATGACCTAAATTGAGCGTTTCACCCCAATCTGCAGGCCTCGGAATCTCGTTCCTCGCTTACCTGCGCTGTCCCATGTAGGATTAACTACAGGTAAGCGAGGAACGAGACTCCGATGAAACAGCACAAAATCTACAGCTTGGGGCGAAATGAAAATCGCTCAATTTAGGTATGACGTACATTCCAGCGCAATGAAAGATAGAGACCGTTTCAATTTTTCCCTTACAACCATTTTGCTCAGGACGCATACATGCAGTTGACATCACAGTTTCGATACATCTTGCGGGATGTTGCACCGGCCCTGTTTCTCTTGTTTTTTCTGGCTGCAATCGCGGGCCCGCCTTCGGCCTTTGCCGGTAAACAGAACACCGGTTTTCTTCCCTTAAAGATCAACGCTTCCAACCCCGGAGCTCTGCAGAACCAGGCGGATGAGGTTCTTGGCAAGGTACTGGCAGCAAAAAAACTTGCAATGATCCCGCGCGCGCAGGCTCGATCCCTGATTGATTATTCCGACACCTGGCCGCCATCGGCGTCCGTGCTGCGAAAAGTTGCCGACAAAACCGGCTATGATTATATTGCGCTTGGCAGCCTGACAAAGATTGGCAAGGGTATTGAAGTGGATATGATGGTTGTTGACGTTCTCAATCCGGAGGCAAAACCACAAATCTTCCAGGAATCTTCACTTAGTGGCGGCCTGGAAGCAGTAACCGGCAATGCTGTAAAAGATGTCCTTGGCTACTCCAATCGCTCGATTATTGTTGCCTCGGTGTCCCCTTCCGGCAACAAGCGTATCGACTCCGGTGCAATATTACGTAAAATTAAAACCAAACCCGGTGATTATTATGACCCGGCCATCCTGCGAGAAGATCTCAAATCTGTCTTTTCAATGGGGTATTTCGATGATGTTGCCGTTGATGTCACCGATACCCCGACCGGCAAAGTGATTACCTTTATCGTCAAGGAAAAACCTCTGATTAAAAATGTAAGTTTCAACGGCGCTGACGCGGTCTCTGATGATGATGTCCGGGAAGCGGCAAACATCTCCGCCAATACCATTGTCAACCCGACAAAAATTAATGATGCTGTCCAGCGCATCAAGGGATTATACAAGTCCAAAGGTTATTTCAATACCAAGGTCGCCGCTAATCTCAGTTACCCGACCAAGGATACGGCTGATGTTACTTTTCGGATTCAGGAGGGTAAGAAGGTTGCCATCAAAAAGATTTCCTTTGAGGGAAACAACGCCTTTGATGATAGCGATCTTGAGGATGTCATTCAGACCGGGACCTGGAACTGGCTTTCCTGGCTGACGGAAAGCGGTGTTCTGAAAATGGATGTTCTGCAGCAGGACGCAGGACGTCTGGCTGCTTTTTATCAGAACCATGGTTTTATTGAGGCCAGGGTCGGAGAACCCATTGTCAAAGAAAAAAATGATGCTCTCTCCATCACCTTTCCGATTGAAGAGGGGCCCCGCTACAGGGTTGGCACGGTTGATATTAAAGGTGATCTCATCGAGGACAAGGCCAAGCTCATTTCCATGCTCAAGATCCGCAGGGAAAAATTTTTAAACCGTAAGGTTCTGCGCGACGATACCCTGAAGCTGACCGATCTCTATGCCGAGCATGGCTACGCCTTTGCAGAAATCCATCCAAAAGTCAAAAAATCTACGGTCGGAAAACGGGTTGATATCACCTTGAATGTCGACAAAGGTTCGCTGGTCTATTTCAACCGGGTAGAGATACGCGGCAACACCAGAACCAGGGACAATGTCATCCGTCGCGATCTTGATGTTAAAGAGGGCGGGGTTTTTGATTCCAAGGCAATCAGAAGCTCCACCCAGAAACTGCAACGCCTCGGATTTTTCGAGGAGGTCACGGTTACGCCGCAGCCGACCATGGAAGAAGACAAGATGGATGTCATTGTCAATGTCAAAGAAAAATCCACCGGCCAGTTCAGTATCGGCGCCGGCTATTCCTCGTCCGAATCAGTATTGTTCATGGGTGAAATATCCGAAGACAACCTGTTGGGCACAGGGAACAGGCTTTCCCTGTCCGTAAACTTAAGCGGAATAACCACCCGTTTTAACTTGAGTTATACCAACCCGAGATTTCTTGATTCCCACGTATCAGCCGGCCTTGATTTATTCAACTGGCGGCGGGAATTTGACGACTATACGAAAGATTCCGTGGGCGGCGGTGTTCGTTTCGGCCATCCGTTTTTTGAAAAATGGTACATTTACTACGGCTATTCCCTGGATAACACCACCCTCAGCGACGTTGCCGACAACGCCTCCCAGGTCATCAAGGATTCTGAAGATATCAACCTGACAAGCGCCGTTCATGTCCGTTTCCTCCGGGATACCAGGAACCATCGCTTTATTCCCAACTCCGGCTCCAGGAATTCGCTCAGTGTTCGACATGCGGGCACATGGCTTGGCGGTGATGCAGAATACACCAAACTTGAGGGATCCAGTTCCTGGTATTTCCCCATGTTCTGGAAATCCGTCTTTCATGCCAAGGCGGCCGCTGGACAAATTTTTGCCGATGACGACAAAAAACTGCCTGTCTATGAACGATTTTACCTGGGCGGCATGAACAGTATCCGTGGTTTTCCTGCCGTCAGCATCAGTCCGGTCGACCCGGTCACCAATGAAAAAATCGGTGGCGACAAAATGTGGTACGCCAATCTCGCCGTTCAGTTTCCCTTGCTTGAACAGGCTGGTCTGCACGGGGAGGTTTTCACTGATTTCGGTAATGTTTACGCAATCGACGACAGCTGGGATTTTGGCACTTTCAAGAAAACCGCCGGTGTCGGCTTCATGTGGATGTCACCCATGGGGCCGATACGCCTGGCCTGGGGATATAACCTGGACAAACAGGACGGCGAAGACAGCTCAAACTGGGATTTCACCATGGGCGGCTCTTTTTAGCCGCCCCCCGTTCCAATGCAGTCGATTCTCAAACGACTGCGGGCAAAAGGCCGACAACGGTTTGATATTACCGGTCTGGCCGGAAGCAGCGGGCAACTGCTTCTGGCCAGGATCTGTAATCAGCTGAAAACTTCCGTCTGCTGTATTGTTCCCGCCGATGAACAACTCGAAGTCGTTGCCCGTGATACAGCGCTCTTTACCGACGCCCCCATTCTCATCTATCCCAGCTTTGAAATCCCGCCCTATACTCCGCTTGCGCCGGATCCGGCTACAACAGCCTCCCGGCTGTCGACCCTGTATCGTTTACAGGACAGTGACCGACCTCTGATTGTCTTTACTTCCGCTGAGGCTGTTCTACGGCGCGTCATCCCAAGACAGGTTCTCAACAACCACTGTGAGTTGATAATACGTGGTGAAGAAACTGATCGTGAACAGTTGATTTCCATGCTCAGCCGCCGCGGCTATGAATCATGTGACATGGTCCGTCGTCCCGGTGACATGGCCATTCGAGGCGGAATCATCGATGTCTTTTCTCCTCAAACAACGGGTGCGCCCCTGCCCTTGCGCCTCGATTTTTTTGGCGACACCATTGAATCCATTCGCAGCTTTGATCCACTGACCCAGCGGTCAAAAGATGAACTTGAAGAGGTTGTTCTCCTTCCGGCTACGGATCTCCTCTTTCCTGAGGAAAAGCAACAAAAAAAATGGCTTGCCGCTCTCGCCCGCGAAATTGCGGCTTTCCCCTGGCCACAGGAGGTCCAGGATGAACTGCTCGGGCAACTGACCGCCCATATTCCCTTTGCCGGCTGTGAATTTTTTCTGCCACTGCTCTACCTGCACCAGAGCAGGCTTGAATCCTTTTTCGACTACCTGCCCACAGACAGCCTGGTGGCAAGCCTTGACCCGGACAACATCAAACAGACAACCGATCTTGTCCGGGAACGTATCAGGGCAAATTATTCCACGACAATCACGGAGAACAAAGCGGCTCTTCCGCCTGAGCAGCTCTTTATTTCCGCCGATGAACAGACCCAATCTTTACGTTCTTTCTCACATATGGGAATCTGCCGGCTGCCGGATCCCGACAGTAAGGCGGAATCTCTTTCCCTGCACTGCGGCAACCATACACTGCTCGTCCAGGAGATCGAACTGCAGCGGCAGAAACGTGGTTTGCTGGCGCCACTGGCCGACCGTTTGATCAACTGGTCCGGACAGGGTGAACCCTGTGTAATTGCCTGCAAGTCTCCACGACAGATGGAACATATGGAGGAAATCCTTGCCGGCTATTCCCTGGAAACCCTCCGGTTGTCGGCGCCGCTGGCGCTGGGAGAACTCGGCGCCAGTCATATTTACCTGGTCCAATACCCCTTAAGCCGTGGTTTTGACCTGGAAGGTGAAAACATTCATTTCCTGTCTGCCGGGGAACTCTTTGGTGAAAAAAGACTGGGTGCCAGACGCGGAAAACCCGGCAAAGGACAAGGGCAGCCGATCAGCCTGGAAACCCTGCAACCAGGGGACATTGTCGTCCACCGTGACCATGGTCTCGGCAGCTTTTCAGGTCTGGTCAACATGGAACTGGGCGGGCGGCACACCGATTTTCTCCTGATAGAATTTCGAGGGGGCGATAAACTCTATGTACCGGTGGACCGTTTGCACTGGGTCAGCCGCTACCAGGGTCTTGCCGACCGTCAGCCCAAACTGGATCGCCTTGGCTCAAGCCGTTGGCAGGCGACAAAAAAGAAGGTCACCGAGGCTGTATGGAAGGTGGCTCAGGAGTTACTCGACATTTATGCCCGCCGTGAACTGCAGCGGGGGCACCGGTTTTCCCCGCCCGGAGAATTGTACCGGCAGCTTGAGGAGTCCTTTCCCTTTGAGGAAACCGACGGCCAGGCCCGGGCCATTGCCGATGTGATCGCCGACATGACAGGTGAACAACCCATGGACCGGCTTGTCTGCGGCGATGTGGGCTACGGCAAGACAGAGGTTGCAATACGGGCGGCCTTCAAGGCCATTGAAGACGGTTTTCAAGTCGCGATCCTGGTGCCAACAACCGTGCTTGCCGAACAACATGCAAAAACGTTCAGGGAACGATTTCAAGGATTTCCCGTTCGGGTCGCCTGCATCAACCGTTTTCGTACCCCGGCTCAGCAGCGCGAAATCCGTATGGATTTGGAAAAAGGCGTCATCGACCTTGTTGTCGGCACCCATCGACTGCTGTCAAAGGATATCTCCTATGCCAAACTTGGTCTGCTTATCGTCGATGAGGAACATCGATTCGGCGTCACCCATAAAGAAAAAATCAAAAAAATTAAAAGCAGCGTGGACGTCTTAACCCTGACGGCCACGCCTATTCCCAGGACACTGCAGATGTCGCTTCTCGGCATCCGGGACCTCTCCGTTATCTCCACACCGCCCCGACAGCGGCGCTCGGTCAAGACCTTTCTTGCCCGCCATGAGGATCTGGTCATCCGCGAAGCCGTCCAGCATGAGCTGCAGCGTGGAGGACAGCTTTTTCTGGTACATAATCGGGTTCGCTCCATTGCCCGGGTGGCTGAGCATTTATCCAAAATCGTTCCACAGGCCCGTGTCGGCATCGGCCATGGCCAGATGCCGCCTGCCCAGATAGAAGACATTATGGTTCGCTTTATCAATCATGAGCTTGATGTACTGGTCTGTACAACAATTATCGAATCCGGTCTGGATATCAGTAATGCCAATACCATTATTATCAACAGAGCCGATCATTTCGGCCTTGCCGATATTTATCAGCTTCGGGGAAGGGTCGGCCGAAGTTCCCGGCAATCCTACGCCTACCTGCTCGTTCCCTCGCTGGACAACCTGACCGGTGATGCCAGAAAACGACTGCGCGCCCTTATGGACGCCTCTGAACTCGGCAGCGGATTTAAACTGGCCATGAATGATCTGCAGATCCGGGGCGGCGGCAATCTGCTTGGCGTTTCTCAATCCGGCCATATTGCGGCAGTGGGCTATGATCTCTATCTTGATCTTTTACAGTCAACCGTTGAAGATCTCAAGCGATTGCAGGAAAACGGTACGGATGAGCCCCCCCCTGATCCGGAAATCAATCTCAAGATCAGCGCATTTTTACCGGAAGACTATATCAGGGATACCAGCCAGCGCTATCATGTCTATCGAAGACTTTCCCTGGCCGGCAATGATAACCCGGATATTCTTGCCGATCTGATGGACGAAATTGAAGACCGTTACGGCCGCCTGCCGCCGGAAGCCGAGACCCTCTGGAAAATGATCGGTCTCAAGTATCCCCTGCGACAACTTGGCATCGGCAAACTGGAACAGGGACCGGAAACATTGATCTATTCCTTTGTCGACAACACACCCGTCCAACCGGACACTCTGCTCAAGCTGCTGGACAGGGATAGAAAAAAAGCCAAAAAAGAACGACGTACAAACACTATCCGCCTGACACCGGATCAACGTCTTATCGTACCATTTGATACGGAAGAAAATCTTTTCAAACAGATTGAGAATATGTTAGGCTTTTTAGCAACACACATAAACATTCCTTCTCCCAAAAGATGACAAACAATGACCCTGGGCAGCAGACAACCTGAAAAAATACCACCAAATCTCTGCTGGGATGCGATTGATACCATCCTGCTCGACATGGATGGCACGCTGCTGGACAAGCATTTTGATGACTATTTCTGGGAAGAGTATATTCCTGAACATTACAGCCTCCTGCATGACATACCCGTGGAAGAGGCCCGGCAGGAGCTGCTGAGCCGCTACCGGGCAGTGGAAAACACCCTGGACTGGACGGATCTTGGTTACTGGTCACACGAGCTTGGCCTTGATATTCCCGAACTGAAAATGCGTATCAACCACCTGATCGGGGTCCATCCATATGTCATCGAATTTCTGGAATTTTGCCTCTCCTCCAGAAAAAAGCTCTTTCTGATCACCAATGCCCACTCGGGAACACTTTCCATCAAACTGGAAAAGACCTCCATCGGCCCCTGGTTTGACCGCATTGTCTGCGCTGAGGAAATCGGCCTTGCCAAGGAGAAGGTTGCATTCTGGGACAGGCTGGAACAGACCCTCCATTTTGAAAAAACACGAACCCTGCTGGCCGATGATACTGAAAAAGTCCTGGATGCCGCCAGGGCCTACGGCATGGGGCATCTTATTTTTGTTGCCCGCCCGTCAAGCCGCAAACAGGTTCGCTATTCAGAGCATTACCCCTCCATTGAATTTTTCAAAGAGCTGATACCAAAAACCGGCGCCTAGCCTGGATATTTCACCAAGATCGTCGCGGGATATGCGAGCTGAAAATTTCCTGGCAGGCCCGTTGCCTTGCAATAAAAAAAGGGGGCTGCAACAGTAGAAAACGTTGCGGCCCCCTGTGTAAAACTGCGATGCAGCGCTTGTCTCTATTTCATCATGCCTTTCGGCGGCAGTGGCGAATGAAATCCTTGGCAAGCGACGGATGTTCGCTGATAATCGCTCCCCCCTTTTTCCCCATTTTCTTGACCAGAAACTTCGTTACCTGGGCATAGGTCATATCCTTTTTCAGGGTTTGCCCGACAAGATCAACCAGTTTTTTCTTCTCCGCGCTATCTGTAAAATAACTCAGCAATCGATGCTCGTCCTCATCCGCCTGAGGCGCCGACGCCTCTTTTTTTGCAGCTTTCTTCGGGGCAGGGGCTGCAGCGCTCTTCTTTTTTTCCGCAACCGCAGATTTTGGTTGGGCAGCAGGCTTTTGCTTGGCCAATGCAGCCTTCAAATCGGCAATTTCACCGGTAAGGACGGCAATTGTCTCCTCAAGTGGTTTGGTCGCCTTGTTAATCTCCGCCTGTAGTGCGCTTATTTTTTCTTCTATCGGCTGCAGATCAACCGCTTCCGGGGTTTCTTGCTGCTCAAGAGCCTCCATACGGGCGGGAAGATCGCCCAGGATCTTTTCAGCATCTACGGCTCCGGCCTGTTGTTCCACCTTGGCGGCAAGTGTTTTAATGGTGGCCTCGGTTCCGGTAATGCTCTCACTTACGGTCGTGACCTCGGCAGTCACGGCTTCCAGCTGCTCGACCGATGCCTTTTCGGCAACGCTCTCTTCAACCTCTCTTAATTTTCCGTGCAGGGTAGAAACTTTACCCTCAACGGTTTCCTGAATCGCGGTCAGTTCCTTTTTAACAGGAACAACCATTTTTGCAAAATCGGATTTCAACTTTTCGCCGAATGTCGTCAATTCATTTTTGAGTTTCTCATTCCGATCGCACTTCAGGAGCCCGGCAAGGGGAGTCAGCCAGTTGATAATTGTTTGTCGCAGCCCTTCATACATCCGCGAGGCGGACGAAGGGTTGACCAGGGCCACGGCCCCCAAAAAGATTCCTATCAGAACGGCAAGAGAGACCAACAGGGCCAGGGCAAGGCCCAGGGCCAGTTGAACCGTGCGTAAAAGCAGAACAATAATTGATCCAAATGAATTAAAAACAGACCCTTCCGGAGATGTCAGGGTGAAATAGACAATCAGAGAAAAGACAGCAAGGAGAATGGCCGAGCTGATCAGTGGTGAGCGCAGTTGATTGGATTTCATTGGTCGTCCCTCCATCAGACCGAATTGTTGAGAAAAAGCAGGTCACAAAATTATAAATTCGTGCCTGAAGATCAGTTTCGCTGTATAAGGCAATTTATACAATGGGACCGCAAGGCGTGTGG
>CAZURY010000018.1:0-14114 GCA_964623145.1 uncultured Desulfobulbus sp.
TTCTTTACAATGAGTTATGGATTCCCACCTTCACGGGAATAACGGATAAAATGACTTTTCACGAGACCATCACAGGCGGAAAGACCAGAAATTTTCATGGCCAATCAAGTTTATCCAGTTCATCTTGGGGAATCCTGCCGTGACCTGCAAAGGCTGTTTCGAGTTGGCTATTCAACAAGGCTAACCCCTCGGGTGAGAGCCTGACCGCAGGTTGCCGCATGTATGCTTTTCGCGGATTGGTATTTTTACCGTGTCCCTGGCGGGCATTTTCCTGTGTTGCTGCAAAGGCATCCTGGCCCAGAGTATCCATCAGTGCATTGAGGGATATACCATTGGCCATTGACCCGGCAACAAACTCGGGGTGATGTACCCGAATATAGTGGGGCCATTTTTCTTTAAATGGCCTCAATTCAATTTCAGCAGCAGTGGCATCATCACGTTGCGGATCATGCTCCATGGCCACAGCCCTGCCGAATATAATAATATCCTGAGGATCTTTGACAAGCCGCCCCATAAACATAAGGTCACCATCCTCAACCTGGCGGGGTCGTTTATTTTTCGGATAGGTGCAGGCCCAATGGCAACCGGCTCTTTTTACCTCATCAATTACCTGCAGAGAGTGCTCGGCTCGGTCGCTGCTTATGCCGAAAAATTTAACAAATGCCTGGCCGGCATCTGAAATCCTGGGGGGCATTACCTCTGACAGAGTGGTTTTCCCTGCCTCAACTCCTTCATCTCCAAGGCATGTAGCTCTTGAGGGCTTTGTTCCTTTGGCCAATTGACCATTAACATTGATATCCCATTGCTCAGTCTGCTGAAAGGTAAGATTGCGCCCCGCCTTTTTCCAAAGCTCAGCAAAATACTTATGGCAATGGGAAAGGATTTGCTCTTCCTCAGCGACAAAACCAAACTCAAGGTTTTGGGACAATGCGGCAGCAGTTAAATTGGCGGATGTAACAACAACCCGGCTTTCACCAAAGAGATAGAGCTTGGCATGGAGATTACGGATACCTCTAATCTGGGCGTCATGGTTCAAAAGACATTGCAGGGCGGAAATGTCACTGACTCCATTGAAGAAATCAAGGAGGTTGAAACGAGTGATAACCTGAATTTCACTTGGTTTATTGTTGGTCACCAGGTTTTCAATCACTCGTTTTTTGATAAACGGACAGATGATGCGTAATTTTTTGTTATTTGTTTGTCTGGCCGTCTTTTCCATAAGCGATCCCCAGCCTGCGTCAATTAAACGAAAACCATCAGACATGGTTACCCCTTCCCTCTATAACATTCTATTCAGCTTTGCATTTTTGCTTACATAAAGACCGCTGCCAAACTATCTTTTGTCCGATAACTGTCAAGAAAGGCAATTGCATAACTGGAAAATGGTGATTTCACACTACGGGCTTTTCTTAAATCTCTGATGGCCTCTTCGTAGGCCAGATCGTTATCAGCATCATTGGTTTCAAGTTTTTTAAAATAACGTTCTCATTTTCTATGCGTCTCGTTAATTCGTCACGAATAGCAAGTCTGGCTTTCTTGAAATCGCTATGGTTTAGATTGTAATATTGTATTGAGGCTTCAGCCCTATCATATGCACGTTTACGATCTTGTTCAGCAAAACGCGGCATCGCTTCACCATCATCCTTAAAGGTCAGTAGCGCCACATCAGTTCGTTTACAAGGATCAAGAAGCAATGGTTGCTCATCAAAACAATCATCACCTGAGCACCAAGCCCGGTTATCCTCATTCCACAAAGGAAAGTTATCGGCTTTCCCACCTGTTACACCTATCTCAACATCACAGCGTCTCCGGTTTGCATAAATGCAGCTGTAGCGATAGTTGTCCAGTTTAAATGCCAGCCACCAGTAGCCGGGATGTGGCTCATCGGTGCCATCTTTCTTTGTTTTAGCAACGCGTCCTTTGGGCCGATAATGATCTACATCCACATCCGTGCCGGCCTGGGGGGATTCCGTGTACCAGCATTTTCCATGGAAGACCTTTTTCAATTCCGGCTTGACATCTTTCCACAAGTTACTGTGACTCTTAATCGCCTTAGATTTGCCCCCAGGGGCAGCATTTCGAACCTCTTGTTCTGCTGCTTCGGCATCCTTTTTCCATCCTGCCCGCAAATTGAGTTTGTCGGGCTCATAGGGCACATATCTCATACATTGCCCTCCTCTCTCTTCTCTTGTTCAAGAATTTTCCGAACTATTTCCTCAGCCCGTTGTTTCCGTTTTTCTTTCACCTCTGGATCGTCCCTGTCATCTTCAACAAAGATTTCATGGAATTGTTGTTTCCTGATTTGAAGATATTCTTCGTAATCGTGATCCCAGTGGGAAGTGGTGAAGCCGAGTTTTTGAATTTTTTTATCTAATTTTTCAAGGGTCCGGTGCTCCTGCTGTGTCAACTGCCCTTTTTCTATCAGCTCTCTTCGCTCTCTTAAAAGGGATTCCGAGTAACGGTCAAGAGTGCTTGTCAAGCCAAACATATCGCTGGTTAAAATGCCCGCAAAGCCCATTCCTCTGGGATCGGTCTCCGGTTCTTCGGCATGAATTATGCCTTCTCTGTCACGCCACATAATTATGACCTGTCTCTTGGCAAGTTCAGCAATGGCCAAGGGGTGATGGGTAACCATGATCATATGGCTGGTATCCTGATCGGAGATGAACTGTTTGAGAAAGGAAAGATATTCAACCGTCCAGGATGGATTGAGATGCGTATCCGGCTCATCCAGCAGGAAGAGCGAATCCTGACCGCCGGTAAATTTAAGCAGACCCAGTACCGTTAATAACTGCTGTTCTCCTTCACTGAGTTCTTTAAAACTCAACGGGTTTTTGATACCCCGCACTTTTACCCGTACCCGCACCTCAGCAATAATCTCCGAGAGCAGCAGACTTTCCAGCATTTTGAAAAGTTCGTCCGGGGTTAATCCGTTTGCGGCATCCCGCAGCTCTTGCAAACCCGGGACAAATAAATGGAAAAACTCGTTTTGAAGACTTTTGCCGGTCAAGCCGAGGTCTTCCTGACGGGTAACCTTGACAGGCGCCAGGGTATGGGGGAATAAGCGGTCAAGAAATTCCCGCACAACCCCGTCCGCCCCCCAGAAAAGCTCTTTTTTCTTTTTTGCCCAATCCGGACGACGTAAAACAAAATGAACAGAGTCGAGACCTTCAATGCCGAGATGTTCTCTCAGGAAATCGAGTTCTGTGTTTTTGGAGGCACCCAGGAAAAAAGCCAGCAATACAAACTGGCTATGAATTGGTTTGGCATAGAACAAAGGACGGATTTCGCCCTTAAGCGTTAATTCGTTACGCAGCAGACGACGATAGAAATCCGTTCGGTGTTTTTTGAAATATTCTTCCAGCCGGTCACTTGGCCCGGAATAATAGGCGAACAGATAGCGGGGTAAAAATAAGGAACGTCCCTGTTTATCTCTTTTAACCTTGGAAAAGGGAATTTTTTGCCATTTTTCTTCGGCAAGGGATTCAGCCTTATCCTCGGAGCAGGCCCGGATAGTATGCTGAGTTCCCGGGCCTTTGCCTCTGTCGGGATCGGCATCAATAATAATCCATGTGGCCGCAGTGTTTGACTGCGAATCATTTTTAAGACGAAACTTGATTTTATAGGAAAATTTTGGAGTCTCCCCTAAATCAAGATTCCTGAAAATAGAGACCAGTGCTTCGATTATATTTGATTTTCCGGCACCATTCCAACCAACGATCACCGTCATCAAATGTGTTTCATCAAAGTCTATCGTGACGTTTTCGAGGTTCTTGAACCGTGAGCGTATTTCCAGGTAGTCGATTTTCATGGTGTACTGACGCCTGTTGCAAGGGAGAACCAGTCTTCATCGCCCCGTCGCTGCCGCAGGATTTCGTTTTTTGACAGACATGCACGCAGGGCAACAAAAAATTCCTCCACCGCATCTGAACCAGGTGAACCGGGAACATAGAGGGCGAGGAGTTGCTGGGCGGATAGTGGTTTGTTTGAACTTTTCAGAACCTCTACTATGGAGGTGAACGATTCTTTTTTGCTTTTGAGGCCATGCTTTTCTTCCTTCTTTTTACAGGTTTACCAGCTTTTTGCTCCTTTTTTTCATTTGCAATTCTTTGCAATAAGACCTCTGCCGGTTCATCATTGGGATCTTGGGGGACGAGTTCGCCGCAGAATGCTTTAGTGAGGATTGCAGCAGGCAATAATTCAACCTTAGAGTGAGCGGTATTAAATATTGATTCCATTCGCTCTACCTGGGTAAAAAGAGTTTCAACTCTACGAACTATTTCTCGCTGCTCTTCTATCGGAGGGATTGGAATGACTATTTTTATCATTCGAGTTAGCCCTAAATCCTGATTTCCAACTCCATGCGTATATCGTTGAGATTGTTGGTAACACTCGGGAGAATTAAGTGCATGTTGGATGTAAAATGGGTTGATCAAATCTGGAGAGAGCAGTTTTAGAACGGCAACATGAACCCAGACATTGAAATCTACCCGTAATGTATTTACAGCAGCTAATCCTGTTGTTCCACCTTTCGTATACAAAATATCCAAATACTCAGGTTTGCAACGAACTGAAAATTCTTCATGAAGATCCTGACTTATAAATTTAGCAATAGAAAGATCAATTTTTCCAGGTTTAATACTCCCACCACTTATGAAAGGGACGCCACTGAGTGAATATTTTGGGCTGAAATGAGGCCCGTCTTTGACACTCCATGTTATTTGATTGAGTGTCCCTCGATACCACGATGAGGGGATATCAGTGAATTCAACAGATTCGACTTGATCAGCAAGAATTGCAGGTTTGTATTTACCGCGACCAGTCCATTTCTTTTGCCTCTCTTTAGCCAAAAGCGAAGGGATATCGTTACTTGAACATAAGTTCTCCTTCCTCCAATCCTTGGTTAATTCTCCGGAGACGGCGGCGGCCAGGACGGATTGGCGGAAGCGTTTAAGGATGGTCGGGACTTTATCGAGGCGGTTTTTGGCGGCATCAACAGCGGTGAGCAGTTGGTCGAGTTTTTCTGCTATGCGTTTTTGTTCGTTGAGCGGGGGGAGATTAACCGGAAAAGAAGCTACTCTTTTAGGTTGTGCCCTTGTAAGCGATCCACCAACTCCGGTAACATCTTTACATATTAACTCACGAAAATTATTAGCAGAATATTGATATAAGAAAAATGTCGGTTCCAGTAAAGGTGAACGAAATATTATCCATTCAGATGACGCAATTTGTTGATGTTTGGTTTTTTCCCCGACCACCCAAACTCTATTGATACGAGGGTTAATCTTGCAAACAAGAACGTCACCAGGTGCAACATATTGCTTTGGGGATCCGATATCGCTTCCTTTTAAAATTTCAGGCTTTTTCGACGGAAACGAGGGAACACTGTATAATTCGAATGTTTCATCAGGATATTTTCTTGGGTCGATGTTTTTTGACTTATGTAGGTTAAGCACACCAAAAGTACTTACAATCCACCCCACCGGCAAATCATCACTCATTCCGCCACCCCATTCTCAAAACCAAGCTGCAGCAGAATCTCCTGCAGGTCGGCCATGGCGCCTTCCAGCTCCAGCATGGCCTCACGGGCCAGGATATCCGGTTCCGGCAGGGTGGCGCTATCTTCCTGGTCATCATCTTTAAGCCAGCTGATATCCAGGCTGTCGTTGCGTTCCTCTATCCACTTGCGGTCAAAACAGCGAAAGAGGCCCTCTTCACCCTGGTCTTTTCTGGGGGCGGAGCCATCAGACTTGTTGCCGAATGCTTTTATAAAACCGGCCAGGTGTTTTTCGGTAAAGAGGGTGCGTTTGCCGAAGTTGGGCATATTGGAGCGCAGGTCATAGACCCAGACTTTTTTGGTGTTGTTTTTATCCGTGGTGCCCCGGGTGAAAAAGAGGACATTGGTTTTTACGCCCTGGGCGTAAAAAATGCCGGTGGGCAGGCGCAGGATTGTGTGCAGGTTGCATTTATTCATCAGATCCGCCCGAATCTGCCGACCGACCCCGGCCTCGAACAAAACATTATCCGGCAGGACAACCGCGGCCCGGCCGCCGGGTTTGAGGCCCCGGTAAATATGCTGGAGAAAGGCCAACTGTTTGTTGCTGGTGGGATAGGTAAAATCCGTCCTGGAGGGCAGGCCGCCGCCCCTCTTGGTGCCAAAGGGCGGATTGGTGAGAATAAGATCGGCCGGGGGCAGGTTCTCGCCCACTGCGCCCAGGGAGTTGCCCAGCTCAATAACCCCTTCCAGGCCGTGGAGCATACAGTTCATAAGGCCCAGCCGTTGGGTGTCCGGCACCAGTTCAACGCCATAAAATGCTTTTTGGGTGAGAAATTCCTGCTCGGCTACGCTGAGATTGAAAAAATTATCAGTTTCTTTTTTGATGTACTGAAAGGCGCTGATTAAAAAGCCGCCTGTGCCGGCGGCCGGGTCCTGGATAACCTCATGGGGTTGCGGCTGCATCAGGGTGACCATGGCCTTGATCAGAACCCGGGGGGTAAAGTACTGGCCCGCGCCCGATTTGGTTTCATTGGCATTTTTCTGCAACAGGCCTTCATACATATCGCCGAAATCTTCCCGGTTTTTGTTGTACCATTCCAGCTTGTTGATATCGGCAACCAGCTGGGTGAGGTGCCGGGGTTCCCGAATATTGGTATGGGCGTTGTCGTAGATATCCGCCACCAGCTTATCGTTGGAGTTACTCAGCTCCAGGAGCATGGTGCGATATTTTTTATCAAGGGCCGTGCCTTCAAGACTGCTTATATCTTTCCATCGGCAGTCCTTTGGCAGCCGCTTTTCGGCTCCGATTTCTTCAGCCATTTTCAAAAAAACAAGCTGGGTCAGCTCGGTTACATATTGATGATAGGTGATGCCGTCATCTTTTAAGATGTTGCAGAGATTCCATAGTTTCTGGACAATATCGGTAGTGTTCATGGTTGGTTATGGATTTATGCCGTCATTTCCCATATATAATGACTGAATTGATCGAGGATATTGTCGACTTCTCCTGGAAACTGGGCCTCCAGAGTCTTTCTGCCGCCCTGCTGTTTAAAGGCCGGGGAGGAAAAGAGGGTGTCGTCAATGACTGTTTCTTTTTTCAACTGGGTTGCCAACCGGTTGAGCCAACGTTCCTGGTTAGGTGACCAGCTTTTTCCCTGCTTAATTTTTGCCAGGGCCTTATCCACCCGCTGCTCAAAGGGCATAAGGGCTGAACCAAGGGCGGCCTGGCGGATAAAGCCGATTATAGAGGCGGCGATATCTTCATTTTTGGCATCTTTCCAGGCCGTGCGCAGGCGGCGTTCGTCAAACTCGTTTTCCGCCAGCAGCAGGCGCAGTTTGCGCAGATCTTCACGGGTCAGGTCACGGGGCCGGGTGACAACCACCTTCAGGGCTGCAACTTTATTTATATTTTCTTTGATAAAAGTTGAAAAGGAATCAAGATAATCTTCCGGTGCTGCTATGGGTCGACCTTCTTCGTCCATTCCATATCCCCGGTTGACTTCGAGAATTTCATCCGGGTGTTCGGAGATGATCATTTCACCGGGGGAAAATTTGAGGGTCTGGTTGAGGAGATCAAGCAGCTTTAAAAACTGCGGATTGGCCCCAAAAAACTGCGCTGTTCCCCGGGGGCCGTCTTCTTTCAGCTTGGCGGCAAGCTCTAAAAACTGTGGCTGGCCTGCCTCGGCCAGGAAGGTATTGAGTAGTTGCAGGGGTTCCCGGGCATCGGGAAATTTTTCGGTATTTTTCGCCCTTCTGCGGATACGCTGCAAGCGGGCGATAATCTGCTGGTGCACGTCATCTGCATGGCTGAGGTTGCCGGGCCTGTTGCTGGTGATCTCTCCTGAGAGTTGATCGGCTTCAGGATGGAGGAGTTCTGCCACCAGTTGTTCCATGCTGGTGGAGACCCGTTGCACCACCGGGCGCATGGTGTCCACCGCCTCTAAAACTTCATAGAGGCGGACACAGTCAAATATCCGAAAAAGATCCTTGTTGATTTCGTCACAGAGCCGGGTTGCCCGGCCCTTCATCTGCTCGTAGAGGATACGGGAGCGAACCCGGCGGAGAAAGACCAGGTTGCAGAGTTTGACGATATCAACGCCGGTTGTCAGCAAATCAACGGTTACCGCAATATTGGGAATCTGCTCGTTTTTATACTGGCGGATGGCGCCCTGGGGGTCTCTGATACTGCCGGTGATTTTCATGACGGTTCCGGCATCCTGGGGGCCGTGATAGGTGTCCAGCGCCTCTTCCATGAGTTTGACCACCATGTCGGCATGCTGATCGTTGATGCAGAATATCAGGGTCTTTTCCCGGCTGGTCGGGTCCAGGTAGTTCTTGGCCAGTTCGTCACAGACCACCTTGTTGAAGTTTTTGTTGAGGACTCTTTGGTTAAAATCGTCAACATCAAAATCAAGCTCATCGGGCAGTTCTTCTGTTCTGGTTTCACCCAGGGTGTTAACCAGGGTGACCTTTTCCCCTGACTCAAAGTGAATACCTTCTTTGTTGAGCCGGGTCTGCAGGGTGTAGGGCGGTTCATAATCCACCAGCCAGCCGTCAATAACCGCTTCCCGGTAACTGTAGGTGAACACCGGATGGCCGAAAATATCCACGGTGTGGGCCGCCGGGGTGGCGGTCAGGCCGATACGCACCGCGTCAAAATAATCGAGTACCCGCCGATAGGCAGACACATAGTCGTTGAAGTTGCGCAATTCCATCTCGCCTTCGGTCATATCTTTGTCGAGAGTATATCCCCGGTGGGCCTCGTCAACGACAATGCAGTCATACCGGCGAATGGGGATGGGCTTGTCCGCCTTAAAGACCCGGCTGACCATGGCCTGAACGGTTGCGACCTGGACCTTTGTTTTTGTATCCGGCGCCTGATCCTGCAGCTCTTTGACATCATAAATTTCGGCAAAACTCTTGTTCCGTTCAATTCGCATATCCTTAAAGGCATCCTGGGCCTGGGTGCCGAGGGTGTTACGGTCAACCAGAAAAAGGATACGGTTGAAGAGTCTGGCTTTGAGCAAACGGTACATCAGGCCGATGGTGGTGCGTGTTTTGCCGGTGCCGGTGGCCATGGCGATGAGAATTTCGCGTTGCCCTTTTGTGATTGCCCCTTCAACCGCCGTTACCGCCTTTTCCTGAAATGGCCGCAGGCCAAGATAGGCCATCGGTTCACTGGCCAGGAGATCGGGTTGCGCTTGTTTGGTATCAAGACTGTCAAGAAGATCTTCCGGGGCGGGCCAGGCCATAAGAGGCCGTGATTTATTAGTACTTTTGCGCAGGTCTCTAAACCAGATACCGCTCTTTGTTTCCAGCTGGTGTTGAAATTCCCGGCCATTGGTTGAAAAGGCAAAGGGGGTTCTGTACACAGGGTTGGCTGCGTTGTACTCCGGTGAGGCTTCGGCGGTGGTGTATTGAATCACGTTATCGGGAATGACTGTAACCTTTGTCAAGTCTCTGCTGTACTCTTCGGCCTGGCGCAGATCATCCATCACATCATTGCCGAATTTTTTGGCCTCGATGGTGGCAACAGGTTGAAGACCGATGAAGAGGACATAATCAGCCCTGGTGTTCTTGTTAGTCTGCAAATTATAGCAGGGCCATTCGGCAATGGCTTTATTGCTGCCTTTTTCCGGACGTGCCCCTTTCCGATAGTCAAGTGTGATCGTATCGACTTGCCAGCCCCGTTCCCGCAACTGGTTGTCGATGATGATTCTGGTTTCTTCTTCTGAAAGCCGAAGTTTACTTGAGGCCTTGCGGATTTTTTGCGCGACTTGCTTTATTTTGTTCTGGATTGCCGCATCATCCTTTGATTCCCGGGCCTGCTTGAGCTTTGCTTTAAATTCATTCTTAACTTGTACCAGCTCGGCTTCCGCTTCAAGGGCCAGCTGTTCGTAGACATTGCGCTCCTCCTGCATCTTTTGCGCGAGTTTTTCATATTCGGCAGCTTCAGCCTGCTGCAGGAGCAATAATTCCCGGTTACCTTCAAGTTGCTGGTTAGTTGCCTGGAGCTGGGACTTGAGAATCTGAATTTCACCCTGGACCCTGGATAGGTTTTCGCTTGGATCATCCGGGATGGCAAAAGGACCGGGTTTCAGATCAACACAGTTGCTGCTGAAGGCCTGGCAGTGCCAGAGGGCGAGCTTCCTTGCTACCTTGAGAGCCGAGATTGCCTCCCCATGGGTTGTATGAAACTGATGGGCAGCGTTATTGCCTGCCAGACGGAGGGCATGAAACAACTCCCGGACTGCGGGATCAAGGCCGAGTTTTCTGTTGATCTGGTAGAGCAGCTCATGTTGAGTTGGTCGCTCGCCCGCATCCAGACCAACTCGGCAGGCCACGTCCTGGGCCATGGCCTCACCTAATTGCCTGAGCTTGAGTAAGGTTGTATTGGGATCTGAGCTGAATGCCTTTTCTGCCGTAACCGCTAATTGAAAAAAGAGTGGCTCATGCTTTTTTAGAAAACTGAAGTTTGTTGTTTCCATACTGGATGACCATTGGAACATGAACTATCGCCAGTTGTTGACTCTTCATTGTGAAAGCGTTGCTTTCCATTATAGACCATTAGATAAAATAAGTAAATTCAAAGCGATAATAGTTATCCCTCCATTTCGTCTGTTCAAAAATCTATAAAATTGTCAGGCGTTACCACTAAACACCGGGCCTCAGAATAGGATCTGGTAAACGTCTTGGGTATTCTCGCCTTTGCCTTTGGATTCCATTTGAATTCCAAGGTATTGACAAGAGGAATCTCGTTTAAAAAAATAGCCCCACTGATGTGCAGATCATAAGGGATGCGTTGGGATGGTGTAAAATCAGGAGTCCAGGGTAAAACAGGCGCCCAACCCTTTGAGCATGGTGAAACAATCGGTATAATCGACCCCAAATTCTTCACAGATATTTGGAATTTTAACTCTCTTGGCGCCGGGTGAAAATTTTTCTTTCGTCACTACTGTACAACCATGAACTTGAGCATAGGCAATCAGCCATGGATCGGCATCATCAAGGAATTTTTCAGCATGCTGCGGCTCATATTGATCACTCACATGGATGGCAATTTCCCGAAAAGATTCCTGGACAGCAACTGCCGAAATATCATCAAAAAATCCTGAATCCTTGCGATCTATAACCCAATCTTTCAGCTTATCATTCCCGTCTGTCAACTCTTCATACACAGGAAGAATAGAGCCGACGGTTCCGTTCTGCCGGTCAAGACATTCCCAGAACCCCGGACAGATATTGAAATGATAGTACAGATTCTTGGCTTCAATAAAGATATTAGCATCCAGACAGTAGATCATGGGCTACTTGCCGGCCAGGAAATCGGCATATTTCTTCAGCTTTGCGGGTTTGATACCAAGAAGAGCAGCACCATCCCGCAACGGTAATCTGCCCTCAAAAGCTGCAGTTGTAACGGCTCGGGAGAATAAGGCACCATTTCTCATTTTCTGCATCGTGAAAGAGCCGGGACCGCCATCACTTTCGCTCAACCTGTCTTTTACCCTCTTGTCATAGTGCAAAGCATCCAGATAAAATTCCCGAAACTCATCATAGCTGAGAAGATCCAGATCATAACCGCGCCTGGCAATAACCAACGTACTGACCCGATATTTTTTAGAGAGTAGAGTGATATTATCCTCAGTGGATAATTCCTGATCCCAATCGCTCAGAAATTCATCTTCCGGCACCAGCAATTCGGCTGCTGTTTTATTGCAGAAGCTTTCTATCTTCCGATCATGGTTTCCGTTTTTTTTCGTCTTTAGCACAGGATTGGATACACCGCTCTCCCCTATCCAAAGATGAGCCAACTCATGGGCAAGCGTAAAAATCTGGGCGGATTTTGCATCTCTGGAGTTAATAAAAATGAGTGGCGCAATGGGGTCGCTGATGGCAAGCCCTCGGAACTCATCAACAGATAAAGGACGGTGGGTATTGTTACCGACTATGGAATTACGAAAAACAAGGATTCCTGTTTTCTCAGCCTGCTCAATGAGCCTGGTAATGAAGTGTTCCCAATTGCGGGAGGAAGTCCGCAGTTGATCATCTATGGCGAGTTTTTGTCGGATGTCATTTGCAACTTCTTTACAATCACTGTCAACGGAAAATTTCCCGATAAAGGAAAGTGGCCGGAGGCCTTCCTGCAGGCGGTATTCACGAAACCATTCCTGCTTGCGCAGGATATCATGATACAAATCAATAAATTCAAGACTGAAATCCGGTCTTACCTGCCCACCGACAGTTCGTAAATCGGGGATATCAATTTTTTCTTTCGGGGGAGCAGGCAGAAAAAAATACCCAAATGGAACATGGAAGGCCTTTGCAAGTTTCTTTGCCTGCCGAAAAGTCGGATACATATTTCCTTCTTCCCAAGCAATGAATCGCTCCGGACGCACCTGTACCTTTTGCGCAGCTCCATCAGGAGTAAATTGCGCCCGTTTCCTTGCCCATTTCAAGACATCCGGTGTAATCAAGGCTTCCGGCATGATGCATTTTCCGATTATAAACGAACTGTTGCGGGTGAACGACCTCTCTTTTATGATAATACTCTATTTGGAAAAAGATGTGTATTCTTTTGAAGAATCAAGAAAATCGTCAAGTGGATTCACCCAGTTGTATTTTCAAGATGATGCTGTTCTAAGAGCTCTCAATGCAATTTGCACGATTGAATCTGAATCGGATTCCTTGAATAAAATTTTCCAAACAGTATCTGACAGTAAATTATCATGATATACACTGATCTGAAGTGGAACATTACTGCTGTAGTCTTTGTGGGAAACACCATTGAGTAGAGCTTCCCGAAGGGCTGTGGATGGTACAGGCCAGGTTTCCACACGCTGCACACCATCATAGGAAATAGCTGCTTTAAGGTATTTAGCCTGCATAATTTCCAGAGTGCGATTCACCTGGGTAAAGACATCGCCATGGATTTCATCATGGTAACGCAAATCGGCATCGGTTTCAAAGTAACCGATTTTGATATAGGCTCCAGTGACAAACTATTCAGGATTCGGATGAAAAAGCAGGACTGCTGCCCGCTTGAGATAGCTGCCGTCCATCAGATGCAGACGTTCTATCAAAATCCTGTCGGCCTCGGTAAGGGTATCCTCCGCAACCCGCTGGCTGCGGCTGGCCCGGCGACGAAACTTTGACAATACTGAAGTATCCAGATCAATCAGTTCCACTCCGGGGACCGGTACATCATCCCAGTGTCGGCCCTGTTTTCCCAGCAAAAAACTGTCCAGCGCTGCACCCTTGAGTTCCTGTTTAGTGGAACCGTTGCGATAATGGTACTCTCCTTTGTAACTCACAGGCAGCAAGCGACTGCGGTGATTCTTCAATATAGCCCACTTCCTGCTGCTGGGTCGTTCGCCAGAAATAGCTGTCAACGGTTCGGTTGTATAGTGCAAGGGCCTTGATCCGCTCGCTGATGAGAAAGTTTTCCCATAACGGGCCTGTGTCGGTACGCTGGGTGGGAAGTTGGAAGTTATTAATAATGGCGTTGCGGATACCGTTATCATAAAAATAGAATTTTTTCCCTTTTCGGATCTCGTTGCGGACGTTTCTTGAAAATGCGGGCAGCCGAAGAACAACAAAGGCTTTTTCAAGAAGGGTGATATATTTTTCCACGGTCTGGTGATTGGCACCGGTCAGCCGGCTCAGTTCATTGAAGGAGACTTCCGAGCCAAGCTGCAGGGCCAGGGCCTTGAGAAGCTTTTCAAAAAGGATGGGTTTGGTGACGTCCTCCAAGAGCAGCAGGTCTTTGTAAAAAAAGGAATCACTCAAGAGTTGCAGTAGCTCCCGTTCCTCGCCGGGATGGGTGACGATTTCAGGATAATAGCCATAGATCAGTCTATGTTCCAGCAGCCTGTTTTCCGTCAGCAGACCGTGATGATCAACCATCTCCAGGTATGACAATGGAAAGAATTGAAACTGATACTTTCTGCCGGTGAGCGGCTCATTTATTTTTGAAGTGAGTTTAAAAAATGAGGAGCCGGTGGCGATCACCTGCACATCCGGCAGTTTGTCGGCAAACAACTTGAGGGTAAGCGTGGTCTTGCACACCTGTCTAGCCCCAGGGACAATGATCACCTTACCCTAAAAAGCCGTCCTGCAA
>CAZURY010000019.1:0-13931 GCA_964623145.1 uncultured Desulfobulbus sp.
TGGGGCACTGGTAAACGTTTACATTATGCAGGTAATGCAGACGAAACAGCATCTCGGTGAACGGTTACATTTCAACGACCTTTGTGAAAGATCCGGGTTAGCCGGTAATCAGCGTTCCAATCTCGTCGCCATCAGCGGCCCGGTTTATATTTCCAGGAACCTTCATGTTGAAAACCAGAATAGGTAGATTATTTTCCCGGGCCAGTGAAATACCGGCTGCATCCATTACTCTAAGTTCATCCTGAAGGACCCGGGTGTACGTCAGGCTGCTAAACCGGATGGCTCCACTATCCTTTTCCGGATCTCGATCATAAACGCCGTCTACCCTGGTGGCCTTCATAATTACATCCGCCTGGATTTCAAGAGCTCGCAGCACGCCGGCTGTATCCGTCGTAAAATATGGATTACCGGTGCCGGCGGCAAAAATGACCACTCGGCCTTTTTCCAGAGAACGTAACGCCTGGGCACGGACATAAGGCTCACAGACGTTTCGCATAGTAATAGCCGACATGACCAAGGTTGCAATACCGAGCTTCTGTAACCCGTCCTGCATGGCCAGAGAATTAATCACCGTGGCCAACATCCCCATATTATCAGCTGATCCTCGATCCATGCCGCCTGCTGCACCGGCAACCCCACGAAAAATATTCCCGGCCCCGATCACCAGCGCCAACTGTACGCCTCGCTCATGCACGGCTTTTATTTCCTTGGAAACGAAGTGAATCATCTCCGGGCTGATACCGTATGATCCCTCTCCCATGAGGGCTTCACCGCTGATTTTCAAAAGAATGCGTCTGTACTTCACCTCATTCCCTCTCCTGATATATTCCGGCAGCGTGCAGTGAAGCGGTTTGCCCTGAAATCATTTTCTCGTTATTAAAACTTAATCAACCCGTAAAAAGTAACAATCTAACCATAAGATGGCTAAGTAAAAACACTGATATACAGATACGCGCAGACTCCGAGTAGTAATGGCTGGGGCGAGTCTCAACTATACAGGTAGTTTGTTGTGAATCGCCCCGACAACAGGACGCCATCAAGCTTTCCAACCGGGATCGTCAACCACCGACCTGAAAACGGGCAAAACGCTTGATGGAAATATTTTCGCCCATTTTTGCAACGAGTTCATTGAGCAAATCCTGTACGGTCAAATCCGGATTTTTAACGAACTTTTGATCGAGCAGGCAAATCTCTGAAATATATTTTTCAATTTTACCACTTACAATCTTTTCTATAATATTTGCAGGTTTCCCGGATTCCAGCGCCTGTTTTTCATAAATTGCCTTTTCACGCTCAACAAGATCAGCAGGTACTTCATTCCTGGAAATTGCTACGGGATTAACGGCTGCCACATGCATGGCAATATCACGGGCAAAAGCTTTGAAATCATCCGTTTTTGCCACAAAATCAGTTTCACAACCAACCTCAACCATCACCCCCAGCTTTCCGCCGGCATGAATATAACACTCAACAACCCCTTCACTGGTAGCACGATCGGCACGTTTAGCTGCTACGGCAAGACCTTTTTGTCGTAACAGATCAACCGCCTTTTCCATATTACCATCTGTTTCTCCCAAGGCCTTCTTGCAGTCCATCATGCCCGCATTGGTCTTTTCACGCAATTCCTTGACCATCTGGCTTGTAATTTTCACTATCCTTTATCTCCTTATTAAAAAAAACACGCTGACAGCATGTCTATCTTATTATACACTTCCACCACCAGGGTAACCCTTTGCACTATAATCTGTGGAAAAACACATTTAAAGAACGTGACAGGTTACTAAAAAATTATTCAGCGGTTTCCACGCTTTCAGGCTTTACCTCAGCGCTGCTTTCTGAACCATTATCATCACCACCGCCCATGGCGGCCTCAAGCTCACTGACATCAGGCTCTGCCTCTTCCCCCCGCCTGGCTTTTCCTTCAAGAACAGCATCGGCTATCAGGGAAGTAATAAGTTTGATAGCACGAATTGCATCGTCATTACCGGGGATGACATAACTGATCCCATCAGGGTCACAGTTGGTGTCAGTCAGGGCAACCACGGGAATTGAAAGTTTATTCGCTTCACTGATCGCAATTTCTTCTTTTTTAGGATCAATTACAAACAGTACATCCGGCAATGTCCGCATGTTTTTAATGCCGCCAAGATTTCTATCAAGTTTGATTCTTTCCTTTTCCATCAAAAGAATTTCTTTTTTAGGAAAGCGATTAATTGAGCCATCCTCTTGCATCGACTCAATTTTTTTCAAACGGTCGACAGAACGCTTGATGGTCTGAAAGTTCGTCATCATCCCGCCAAGCCAACGATGATTAATAAAAAACATACCACAACGTTCAGCCTCCTCTCGGACAATGACCTGCGCCTGGCGTTTGGTACCGACAAACAGGACATTGCCGCCACCAGCTACCACGTCAACTATATAGGCATGGGCGCGGCGAAACATCTTCATCGTTATATCTAAATTAACAATATAGATTCCGTTACGCGGCCCATAAATATACGGTTTCATTTTCGGATTCCATCTTCGGGTCTGATGACCAAAATGCAGCCCGGCCTCGAGCATCTGCCTCATTGTGACCTTTGCCATAACATACTCCTGTTTTTGGTTATTCCTCCATCCCTGTATCCAATTCGCCTGAGTGCGAACACCAAAGGACTGCATGGGATGTGTGTAATATGCTTCTGCAATCAGTGCTGAAGCAGTAAAAGTTGAACCTTCTTTAATACCACGTCATCCTGTCGATTTCAAGAGCCGCATGAAAAATCAACAAGAAAGCAAAAATATATACAGCTGACGTGCTTTACGTTTAAACAGCTATTTATCTGGGACGCAGGGTCCTGCGCCCTCCCAAAACAAATTGCAGCCAATTAAAGCCAAATTTTAACAATTCGCCATCATCACGCTTAATTCGCCGTTTTTCTTCTTTGGTCAGACAAAATTCGGAAAGAAGATTACGGCGGGTGCAATAGGAACGGAATTCGTCGATATTGTAACAAACCATGAATGCCAACTGTTGGCGCGAACCAGCTCTTCCTTCACCCTCCCATGGGTTAGTCGCAAAAAAAGCATCCACTTCCGCCCATAGATCATTCATCAGGTTATACTCGACGAGGAACTGATCTCGTTCCCACTGAGCAATGGTATAGTTACGTTCCTCCTCATGCCCTTTGCAATAAGGATGATGCGTCATAAAATAATGAACCTTAAGATTTTTTTCACCCGGCATGCGTTCAACCGCCCGTTCAAGAGGATAGGTTCGGCAGGAAGAAGGACGATCTTTATACACCGAACAGCCATTTTTCTTCAAAAAAGGGCAAGGATATTCTTCCTGGTCGGCCATATTCAGCATAACTGCAGGAAAATAGGGATGCGATCCTTCTGCAATTCGGGTGTGTCGCTGCATGAATTCTGCGGAATGAAGTCCCAGCCGATTTTTAAGCCTGAGGACATCGTAAGGATAAAGATACATTTCAACCTTATGACAACAGGTAAGAAAGCAACGTACCTCAGGATGGCAGTGAAAGGTAAACTCTTCCTCTGCTTCAACAACGGTTCTCCCCTCTGGTATTGGAAAAACGAGCTCTTCACGTTTCATCACTTAACCCATAAAAAAAAGGCTGGTCGATGATTTCTCATCGAACCAGCCTGTTTTTCGATCACTATTTTCCGACTATAATTACTACCCTGACTTTCTATTGTTCCTCGTCGACTGCAGGCTCTTCAACAGCCTCTTCATAACCAACAAGCTCAACTATAGCCATAGGAGCTGCATCTCCATAACGCGTTCCGGTTCGCACGATGCGAGTATATCCCCCTTGACGATCAGCATACTGCTGACTCAATTCATCAAAAAGCTTGGCAACAATATCTTTAGTACGAATATATGATAATGCCTGTCTTCTTGCATGTAAATCACCCCGTTTACCAAGAGTGATCATCTTTTCTGCAATCCTTCGCACCTCTTTTGCCTTAGGAACAGTCGTTACAATTCGCTCATGTTCGAGCAACGATGTAACTATATTGCGAAGCATGGCTTTTCTATGTGATGGATTACGGCCAAGTTTACGGCCTGCTACTTTATGTTTCATTGTTATGTCCTTCTTTTTCCCTTACCCATACCAAATCAATGCAGCCACTTTCAGCCTGCAGGATACTTAGCCTTCGTCCCCGTTTTCCTCAGATTCACCGGGAGCTTTCCACCCTTCCACCTTCATGCCCAGGGTCAGGTCGTGCTCGGCAAGGAGTGCTTTAATTTCATTGAGCGATTTTCGACCGAAATTCTTGGTTTTCAGCATTTCCGCATCCGTCTTTTGCACAAGCTGGCCAATATATTGAATGTCGGCATTTTTTAAACAATTAGCGGAGCGAACAGAGAGTTCAAGGTCTTCAACATTTTTATCTAGAAAAGGTGGATAAACTATATCGTCCCCCTCACCTTCCACCTTGTCCGGAGCTTTTGCCTTATCTTCATCAAAATTTATGAAAATAGTCATTTGCTCTTTGAGAATTTTAGCGGCATAGGCAAGGGCATTTTCCGGGGTAACACTTCCATCCGTTTCAACTTCCATGGTCAGTCGATCATAATCGGTCCGCTGACCGACTCGGGCGGAGCTGACAACATACTGTATCCGAAGAATTGGAGAGAAAGAGGAATCAATAGGAATTACACCTATAGCCTGGTTATCTCTTTTGTTCTGTTCGGCGGGTACATAACCTTTTCCCCACTGCACTTCAAGTTCGGCACGAAAACGTGTATCCTCCCCGGTGATAGTACATATGTGCTGGTCCGGGTTCATGACATCAACATGTACGCCACCATTGATATCACCTGCAGTAACAGGCCCTGGACCATTTTTTTCAAGGACTACAACTACAGTGTCTGGTCCGTTTAATCGGAGCCGTACCATTTTGAGATTGAGAATAATCTCCGCCACATCCTCATGAATACCGTCAATAGTGGTAAATTCATGCAAAGCATTATCAATTTTGACGGAGGTGATCGCAGCGCCTCTAATAGAAGAAAGCAGTATTCTTCGCAGAGAATTGCCGATTGTAGCTGCAAAACCACGTTCAAACGGTTGGCAGATAAATCGACCATACCTTTCCGTATGGGTGCCTTCAGTGACCTCTAAACGTTCCGGGGTAATAAGCTCATGCCAGTTTTTATAAAAGGGATTCTCGTCCCGGATTTCCTGTACCATGCAATACCTGATTCTTAGGGTTTACTTGGAGTACAACTCGACGATAAGCTGCTCTTGAATCGGAAGCGTTATTTCTTCACGATTAGGCATCGCCTTGACCGTTCCCTGAAAATTCTTCTGATCAAGTTCAATCCAGCTCGGAACCCCGCGCCGGGCAGCACCCTCAAGATTGTCCTTAATCATATCATTGGTCCTGCTTTTTTCTTTGAGACTAATGACATCACCTTCGCAAACGAAGTAGGATGGAATATTGATCTTCTTTCCATTTATGGTGAAATGATTATGCCTGATAAGTTGTCTGGCCTGATCTCTTGAACTTGCAAATCCAAGGCGATAAATAGTATTATCAAGCCTTCTCTCCAACATTACCAGCAAATTTTCACCAGTGACCCCTTTTGCCTGGTCAGCCATGTGAAAATACCGACGAAACTGGCTCTCCAGCATCCCATACATATGCTTTACTTTTTGCTTTTCACGAAGCTGAACCGCGTAATCCGACACTTTGCGGAAACGATTCTGCCCGTGTTGCCCGGGAGAATATGACCTTCGTTCAAAAGCACATTTATCGGAATAACAACGGTCACCCTTAAGAAAAAGTTTCAAATTTTCACGCCTGCATGTCCTGCAGGAAGCTCCAGTATATCTGGCCAAAATAGCCCTCCATCAATAATCGGTATCGGTTTTACACAGCGATCAGCCACTGCGCTGGCTGCGACCGTACAAAAAAAATAAAAACGGCGTGTTTATACTCTTCTGCGCTTGGGTGGTTTACATCCGTTATGCGGTATAGAAGTGACATCGACAATTTTGCTCACTTCAAGATCTGCCGTCGTCAAAGCGCGCAAGGCAGCCTCTCGGCCGGGCCCAGGCCCCTTGACCCGTACTTCCACCTTACGAAGCCCATGTTCTTTTGCCTTGCCAACCGCATCACTCAAAGCCTTTTGAGCAGCAAACGGAGTTGACTTGCGGGAGCCTTTAAAGCCAATCACTCCTGCGCTTGACCAGGCAACAGTATTGCCTTGTCGATCAGAAATTGTGACAACTGTATTATTAAATGTGGAATAAATAAAAATAATTCCTTCCGGAACATTTTTCTTTTCGCGGCGTTTACTACGTCCACCTTTTACTGCCTTTGCCATAGCTGCTCCATTGTTTGAATTCGACCTTTTTATTCTCAAAAAACGGTCAAAAACAGACTCTTTTTAAATCGATAATCAAACGCTACCTGCGAACAGATCCACGCCTCGGTCCTTTTCTTGTCCTGGCATTGGTCTTTGTCCGCTGTCCCCGGCAGGGAAGGCCCACACGATGGCGACGCCCACGGTAACAACCGAGATCCATGAGGCGTTTGATATTCATGGAGACTTCACGTCGTTTGTCACCTTCGACCACATAATCGTTTTCAATAATCTTTCTGATACGGGTAACATCATCACCGCTAAGATCATCACTGTTCATCTGATAAGGCAGGTCAGCCTTATCAAGTATCTCTCGAGCCGTTGTTAATCCAATTCCGTAAATATAGGTTAACGCCCGATCCATATGTTTATTTCGTGGTAAATCCACGCCAGCTATCCGTGCCAAGATTTTTGCTCCTTGTTAAACTGAATATCAACCATTTAGGCAGTAATTAACCCTGCCGTTGTTTGTGCTTTTTATTCTTGCAGCTGACACGCACGACACCTTTGCGCTTAATAATCTTGCAATTTGCGCACATTTTTTTAACCGACGAACGCACCTTCATGACCTTCTCCTATTTCAATATATCCCGGAGAACCGTATACAACCCCGACAACTTGGCTAAATTTAAAAAAATCTTATATTTCGCAGGAACTTCGGGGCAAACTGGTTGTAATCCGATATAATAGACTTTCTATTTTTTTACTTTTCCGCCCTTTGACCGAAAGGTTACCCTTCCCCTGGTAAGATCATACGGTGACAATTCAACAGTCACCTGATCTCCAGGAAGAATTTTTATATAATGCATACGCATTTTTCCTGAAATGTGCGCAAGCACCTTGTGGCCATTTTCGAGTTCAACCCGAAACATGGCATTAGGTAGAGGTTCGACAATAGTCCCTTCTACTTCAATGGCTTCTTCTTTGGCCATAATTAAATCCAAGTGTAATTTATTTTGGAGCAAAATTGTATATTATATAATATTCATTTCTTTTTTCAACTGATTTAAATGAATATAGCGAAAAAAATATATCCTTTTTTTGATTTCAGCGGCAAACAATTTCAATTGTCTTCCCTGGAACTGAGAACCAAAGGACCGGATGCAGTAACTGCGACAGAATGTTCAAAATGAGCTGAAGGTTTTCCATCAGCCGTTACCACTGTCCATCGATCGCGAAGAACACTCACCTTATCCGTACCAAGATTTACCATCGGCTCGATGGCGACAACCATTCCCTCAAGAAGTCGTGGTGATGCTTTCTTCTGGATATAGTTAGGAATCTCTGGAGATTCATGCAGGTTGCTGCCAATACCATGACCGACAAACTGACGAACCACTGAAAAGCCCTGTTCTTCTACATGATCTTGTACTGCTCTGGAAATATCCGAGACGCGATTCCCAATCCTAACCTGGTCAATAGCTCTTCCTAATGCCTCTTCAGTAACAAGAAGCAACTGCTTCACTCTTTTGCCTATCGTTCCAACAGGTATGGTTATAGCGCTATCGCCAAAAAATCCTTTATACTTGGTACCAAAATCAACAGAAACGATATCACCATCCCTTATTGTTGTCTCCTTTGAAGGAATACCATGCACGACTTGTTCATTAATAGAGACACAAAGTGAGGCGGGAAAGCCTCGATATCCTTTAAAAGCAGGCTCAGCACCGTGGTCACGGCAATACTCCTCGGCCCATTTATCGAGTTGAAAGGTGGTCAGCCCGGGCCGCATTTCTTTGTTGAGCATGGAAAGAACACCGGCAACTATCTGGTTAGCCTCAAACATCACCTGAATTTCCTGTGGTGACTTCAGAGTGATGGCTTTATTCTTACCGGTTCCGGCCACGTTTTCCTCAACGTCGGCCTTTTATTCGACCGGATTTCATAAATCCATCATAATTACGCATAACGAGATGGGATTCAATCTGTGAAATTGTATCGATGGCAACACCGACAACAATGAGAAGAGCCGTGCCGCCAAAATAAAAGGGTACGTTGAATTTACTTATAAGCAGGGTCGGCATGACACAAACAGCGCTTAAATAAATTGCACCTATTACGGTTAGCCTGGTCAGCACAAAATCGATAAATTCGGCAGTCTTTTTTCCTGGACGGATACCAGGGATAAAACCTCCATTTTTCTTTAAATTTTCTGCAACATCATCAGGCTTAAAAGTGACGGCCGTGTAGAAAAAACAAAAGAAGACCAGCATTGCCACATACAGGATATAATAGTAGACAGTTCCCGGGGAGAGCATTGCGGAAACTTGTTGTACCCAGTCGATTTTAATAAATGAACCGATTGTGGCAGGAAACATCATAATAGAAGAAGCGAAGATCGGCGGAATAACTCCTGAAATATTTAATTTAAGGGGTAAATGAGATGACTGCCCCCCATAAACCTTACGACCGACCACACGTTTTGCATACTGAATAGGAACCCTTCGCTGTGCTGTTTCAACAAAAACGATAAATGCCACCACTAGAAACATAAGTATCAGCATAACGGGAACAAAAACAACAGCTATTTCACCAGCCTTAATAAGCTGTATTGAATTACCGATAGCGGCAGGCATTCGTGCGACGATACCGGCAAATATGATCAGAGAAATGCCGTTCCCAACTCCTCGCTCGGTCATTTGCTCGCCAAGCCACATGATAAAAGCAGTCCCGGTGGTCAAGGTCAGAACCGTCATTAATTTAAACTGGAGTCCGGGTACAAGAACAATGGCAGCCCCTCCCGGCCCGGACATCCCTTCCAGACCTGTTGCAATAAAAAAGCCCTGAATTATTGACAAGGCGACGGTGGAATATCTCGTATACTGCGTGATTTTGCGTCTACCGGCTTCTCCTTCCTTGGAAAGAGCCTCCAACTGGGGAATAACGACCGTAAGCAGCTGAATAATAATTGATGCGGAAATATAGGGCATGATTCCCAGCGCAAAAATTGAGAAATTCTTCAGCGCTCCGCCGGAAAACATATTAAACATACCAAACAGCGTCCCGGCATTTTGCTGGAAGAATGCAGCTAGCGCTTCGCCGTTGATTCCGGGCGTAGGAATCTGCACACCCATCCGGTATACAAAAAGCATAAAGAGGGTAAACATCACCCTCTTTCTCAATTCCGGAATATTGGCAGCGCTGGCTAGTCCACTCATTATTTACTCCTTCACAGTACCGCCGGCGGCAGCAATCTTTTCGCCTGCCCCTCGACTGACCTTATCAACATCAACAGTAAGGGCTTTTGTAATATCGCCATTTGCAAGAACCTTAACCAAGGAATCTTTTTTCTTGATTATGCCGGCATCAAATAATGCAGCACGATCAATGACAGATCCTTCATCAAAGCGATCAAGGTCAGAAAGTGATATGATAGTATATTCGGTTTTAAATATATTGGTAAACCCTCTTTTCGGCAATCGCCTGTGCAATGGCATTTGTCCGCCTTCAAACCCTGGTTTTTGACTAAATCCGGACCGAGACCGAGCACCCTTATGCCCACGACCGGCGGTTTTTCCAAAACCACTGCCAGGCCCCCGGCCGATCCGTTTATTACTGCGCCGAGCACCCTTTTCAGGAGAGAGGTTATTTAATTTTAACATTTCTTATTCCTCGATCCGTACAAGATGTTTAACTTTTGCGATCATTCCGCGAATTTCAGGCGTATCTTTTCTGGTTATTGTTTTATACATCCTGGTTAATCCAAGACCTACCAAAGTTGCCCTAATCTTTTTCGTACTACCTATCCCGCTTTTAATCTGGGTAATTGTAATGGTATCACTCATGTTCTCATTCCGTCGATAATAAATTAGTCCTATGCCACCATTTCTTCAACATTGAGCCCACGCAAACGAGCAATCTGTTCTGCAGAACGCACACGCCTCAAACCGTCGATAGTCGCCTTTACCAGATTGTGGGGATTATTTGATCCCAGACATTTAGTGAGAATATTTTGTACTCCAGCGGCCTCAAGTACCGCTCGAACAGCTCCACCGGCTATAACTCCGGTACCATCCGAGGCCGGCTTCAGCATTACCGAACCGGATTTAAACTTCCCTATTATTTCATGGGGAATTGAAACATCGGTTAAAGAAACATGCTGCATATCTTTTCGCGCACGCTCAATTCCCTTGCGAATAGCTTCGGGAACCTGATTAGCTTTACCCAGCCCATAGCCGACTTTGCCTTTACCGTCACCGACAACAACTATAGCGCTAAAGCTAAAACGTCGACCACCTTTAACAACCTTGGCCACGCGGTTGATAAATACTATTTTTTCGATGAGCTCTTCCTGATCTCCATCTTTTGAACGTTTAAAATCAGCCAAGAAACACCCCCATATAGTTTCTCTCTCGTTTTATAATTAAATTATTAATAAACGATTTATTGTTAAAACTTGAGCCCGCCCTCACGAGCTCCGTCCGACAATGCTTTAACTCTGCCGTGGTATAGATTACCACCACGATCGTAAACAACCTCGCTCACCCCGGCGGCAATGGCTTTTCTGGCAATCAGTTCACCTACCTTTAAAGCCTGATCACATTTATTTGTACATTCTACGCCCTCAAGATCCTTGCAATTTGAAGATGCAGCTGCAAGAGTTACCTGTTTTTCATCGTCAATTATCTGGACATATATATGCCGATTACTCTTAAAAACACGCATCCTTGGTTTTACACCTGTACCAAAAATATTCTTTCTGATACGTTTTATTCTTTTCCTGCGGGCAGTGAGTTTTGAACTTGTCTTTGCCATGATGCTCTTTTTACCTCTTTATTCTTATGCAGCAGCAGCGCCGGATTTACCAACCTTGCGTACAATATGCTCATCAATATAGCGTATACCTTTACCCTTGTAAGGTTCAGGTTTACGTATCTGTCTGATTCTTGCTGCGGTCATACCAACAAGTTCTTTATCTATGCCGGTGAGGGTTATCGTATTATTTTTGTCAACGCTGACATCCACACCTTTGGGAAGCGGAAACTCAACCGGATTAGAATAACCCACGTTAAGCGTTAGAGTGCTACCTGAGGCCTTGGCTCTGTAGCCTACTCCTTCCACAAGCAATTTCTTTTCAAATCCCTTTTCAACCCCGATAACCATATTATTGACCAGGGAACGGGTCATACCCCAAAAAGCCATAACCCTTTTGCTCGTTCCCTTCGGCGTACAGACAAGCTCTTCACCTTGTCTTGAAATCTCAATTTCCGGACGTATATCACGTTCAAGGCATCCCTTACTGCCCGTCACCTTGACGTGTGTTCCCTGTAATTCAACCTTAACACCACCCGGAACCGGAATAGGTTGTTTGCCAATCCTGGACATTTACTGCCTCCTTTTTTCCAAATAGCGTAATTACCATACCTCACAGAGCAATTCGCCGCCGACGTTAAGCTTTCTGGCTTCACGATCGGAGATAACGCCCCTGGAGGTTGAGAGTATTCCTACACCTAACCCGCTCATTACCTTTGGAATATTCGAACTTTTCTTATACTGCCGAAGACCGGGCTTGCTCACCTTGCGGATACCTGTAATAACCTGTTCATTATCCGGGCCGTACTTTAGATGAACTCTAAGTATCCCTTGCACTCCCTGATCAATGATTTGATAGTCGGTAATATACCCTTCTTCTTTCAGCACTTTTACTACACTCACCTTCAATTTTGAAAGTGGCATTTCTACTGATTCAAATCGGGCAGCTACCCCATTTCGTATTCGGGTGAGCATATCAGCCAGTGGATCACTCATAGACATGAGACGTTACCTCTCTTCAATATCCCTTCACTTAGAAACTTATTCATAAAGCATAACCTGTACAGTTCTTCTCTCATGTTACCAACTTGACTTGGTAACCCCGGTAATTTCACCCTGGGATGCGAGTTTACGAAAACACAGCCTGCAGATGCCGAATTTTCGAATATAGGCCCTGGAACGTCCACAAAGCGGACAGCGATTATATGAACGGACCTTAAATTTCGGTGTTCTTCCTGCCTTGGCAATGAGTGATTTTTTTGCCACAGCTTCCTCCTGTGTAAAACTAAAATACGGTTGTCTGAAATAGACAGACTATTTCTTTTTAAACGGCATACCCATGAGAGAAAGAAGTTCTCGTCCCATCTCATCACTTTTGGCCGACGTAACTATGGTGATATTAAATCCTCTTACCTTATCAATCTGGTCATAATCAATCTCAGGAAAGATGAGGTGTTCAGTCACGCCCATGGAAAAATTCCCGTTACCGTCAAACCCTTTAGGTGAAACACCACGAAAGTCGCGGACCCTGGGAAGAGCGATGTTCATCAATTTAGACAAAAAATCATACATTCGATCCTTGCGCAAAGTAACCCTTCCGCCAATTGGCATACCCTCGCGAAGCTTAAATGTAGCTATCGATTTTTTTGCCCGGGTGACAACGGCTCTCTGCCCGGCTATGAGCGTTAAATCATTGACTGCCTTATCAACAATCTTCGGATTCTGAACAGCCTCGCCAAGTCCCATATTCAAAACAACCTTCTCCACTTTTGGAATATCCATTTCATTGGTCAGGTTGAACTTTTCCTTCAGCTTGGGACGCAATTCCTTTTCATAATGTTCTTTCAGTGTTGCCATTATATACTCCGTAAAAGGTAGACCCGTCTAATTCTTGGCGGTTTCAATTGTTGCGCCGCACTTTTTGCAAACACGTACCTTGGTCCCGTCTTCTAAAATCTTTTTGCCGGTACGCACTGTTTCAGCACATTCCGGACAAACCAACATCAAATTTGAAATATGCAGGGGCGCTTCTTTGTCTATCAATTGTCCAGGTTGGGTTGCATCCATGGGCTTCTGATGTTTTTTGACCATATTGATCCGCTCTACAACCGCTCTGTTTTTGGCCCTGTCGATTCTTAGAATTTTTCCGACTCTGCCCTTGTCTTTACCAGCGATGATTTCTACCTGATCATTTACTCTCAGGCTGTTTTGTCCCTGCCGCATTACCGTTCCTCTTCTCTATTATTTCCGTCTGTTACTTGTAGGTCCTTATAAAACTTCGGGAGCAAGAGATATAATCTTCATAAATCCCAGCGAACGAAGCTCACGGGCAACCGGACCAAATATACGCGTCCCTACAGGTTCACCTGAACCGGACAGGAGAACAGCGGCATTTTCATCAAAACGCACTGCCGTATCTTCCGGTCGACTGATTTCCTTTTTCGTTCGAACGACAACGGCATCCAGCACATCGCCTTTTTTCACTTTTGCGTGAGGAATAGCTTCCTTCACTGTAACAACAATAACATCACCGATACTGGCATATCGCCTCCGAGTTCCTCCAAGAACCCGTATACAGAGAACCTTTTTGGCTCCTGAATTGTCGGCTACGTTGAGAATGGTTTCAGTTTGAATCATTGGTCCACCTGAGAAATGTTAATTGCCTGACGCTTTCTACCAAGCTGTCGAATATTTGTAACCGTCACCGAGATGCTGTTTCGCCTGCATTACCTGCATAATGTAAACGTTTACGAATATTTAAACAGCACGTTCTAAAACAGTCAGTACCCGCCAACGC
>CAZURY010000020.1:0-13884 GCA_964623145.1 uncultured Desulfobulbus sp.
GTGCTTTTATGCATCGACGTCTGCGCTTATCTGCAGCAGACCGTCTGGAGTCTACGCTTACCCGGAGTCTCGCAGATAAGCGAAACGCAGTGAAGACTTCGGGCTCGCTTACCCGGAGTCTCGCAGGCTCGCTTACCTGTGAAATATCAGTGTTAAACAGATAGTACCCGGAAGACGGAAAACTCAGCAGGGAATGGTGTACCTGATATTTTTCGTCACCTCAATTTTTCTTTTTTGTGCCCCTTGTACGTTTATTCATGCTTGTCGTGTCTGCCTGGCTGAATGAACGGATCGGATGCATCTGGCTGGTTCAGGACTAACGGTCAGGCCGGGAAAAGGAGTGCTCATGGATTCTATTACATATGATTCTGGTTGGTTACAGGTCTTAAGGAGAACGTCATGTCCAGCGAAGTGATTGATGAACTGACAGAGAAAATGGAAGGGAGTGTTGAAGCTTATAAACGTGAGTTGACCAAAATTCGGACAGGGCGGGCTTCTCTTGCCCTGCTTGACGGCATCAAGGTTGATGCTTATGGTTCGACCCTGCCGCTTGATCAGGTCGGAACGCTGACCATCCCCGAATCAAGCATGATTGCCATTAAACCATGGGATCCGCAAATGATCGGTCCTATTGAAAAGGCCATTCTTGCCTCTGATCTGGGCCTTACTCCAGCTAATGACGGCAATGTGATTCGTTTGACTATTCCTCCTCTTACCGAGGAACGGCGCAAGGAACTTGTAAAAAAAGTGAAAAAGACGGGCGAGGAATTCAAGGTTGCCATTCGTAATGTCCGGCGTGAAGCCAATGACATTCTTAAAAAACAGAAGAAGGAGAAGGAAATATCAGAAGATGATATGTTTCGACTTCAGGAAGAGGCCCAGAAGGCAACGGACAGGTACATCAAAAAAATTGACGATATTGCCGCCGGTAAAGAGGTAGAGGTTATGGAGGTGTGAAACAGACGAAAGAGGATGGATTGCAACGAGAAAAGTTTGGTTTTGGGCCGGCTGTTCTTGTTCGTCCTTACCGGCTGGAATCTGTCAGGGCTTTTTTTAGCCCGGATATTTTACAAAAATCAAAGTCTACGCTTATCTACAGCAGGCCGCTCGGAGTCTACGCTTACCCGGAGTCTCGCAGATAAGCGAAACGCAGTGAAGACTTCGGGCTCGCTTACCCGGGAAATATCCTGGTTAGGCCGTGTTGAAAAAGCCGGGGTGTAAGCGTCTGCTCCTCCTCCTTTATCTTTACAGGTTATGCAAGATACCTCCGAATTTGATATCCGTTTAGTCCCGTCCCATATCGCCATTATTATGGATGGTAACGGTCGTTGGGCGGAAGAGCGGCGTAAGCCGCGGCTTGCCGGCCATAAGGCCGGTGTTGCTTCTGTTCGCTCAGTTGTTGAAACCGCCCGGGAAATCGGGGTTCGTTATCTGACTCTGTATGCCTTCTCCACGGAAAACTGGCAACGTCCGATGGCTGAAGTGAAAGGGTTGATGGCGTTGCTTCGGACCTATCTTGAATCTGAACTGCGTACAATGTTGAAGAACGACATTCGTTTGTTCTGCCTTGGTCAACGTGAACGGTTGCCCGGGGATGTACTTGCTGTCCTTGATCGGGTTATGGGCGAGACGGCGCATTGTTCAGGAATGACACTGAATCTAGCCTTGAGCTATGGCGGCCGCAATGAGATGATGCGGGGGATACGCAAGCTGGCGGCACAATGCGTGGCCGGAAAACTACATCCTGATTCGCTTTCTGAAGAGATGCTCAGCAATTGTCTTGATACTGCTGGTCAGCCGGATCCGGACTTATTGATACGGACCGGCGGCGAGCATCGACTGTCCAACTTCCTCCTCTGGCAGGTTTCCTATACCGAGTTGTATTTTACTGAAAGCAAATGGCCTGATTTCAGGAAAGATCAGCTGCTTGAAGCTGTCGCCACCTATGGTCGACGGCAAAGGCGTTTTGGTAAAACAGGCGCCCAGCTCCTTGGAAAACAACTGATATGAGCCGATTTTTGCCTGGTCTCCTCATGGCCTTCCTTTGGGTGGCGCTGCTTGGACTTGCCGGCCCAACATTATTCTGGCTGGTTATTTTGGCCGGGAGCGCAATTGCTCTTCATGAATACCAGCGAATGTGTTTTCCCTCTCTGCCCGCTTTCAAGCAGGTTCTGTTAATCGTTGTATCGTTAAATCCTGTTTTTTTATCATTTTTTTGGGGATTGGCAGGAGTAACGGCCGGCCTCTTTGTCGGGCTGTTCGGCCTCATTCTGCTGCTGTTTTTCTGGTACACCGCCCTGGAGGACGCCTTTTCTTTTTTGAGCCGAGTTGCTTGGGGAATTTTTTACATAGGATTATGCGCGGCTCATCTTGTCCTCCTCAGGTTATTGCCGGAAGGTGTTGGTTGGCTTGCTGTTCTAACCGCAATAACAGTCGGTTCTGATACCGGTGCCTATTATGCCGGCCGGAAATTTGGACGACGCAAACTTTGCCCGGCCATCAGCCCCGGTAAAACGGTTGCCGGCGCTGTCGGTGGATTGCTTGTCGGGACACTTTCCGGGATACTGGTAGGTGTTTTGCTGCCCGGGCATGCCCGTTTTTTTCTCTATCTACTTGTCGGTCTCATTCTTGTCCCTGTGGGGATAGCTGGTGATCTGACGGAATCGGTTATCAAGCGGGCCACCGGGACTAAGGATTCCGGCACCCTGTTGGCAGGGCATGGTGGTCTGCTGGACCGGGTTGACAGTCTTCTGTTAACAGCGCCTGTAATTTACTATATTCTCCTGGGACTTGGGACATGACTCCAAAAAATATTTCACTGCTGGGCTCTACGGGCTCTATAGGAACAAATGTTCTGGAAGTGGTCCGGGCGTATCCTGAACGGTTCCGGGTTGTCGGATTATCTGCCGGTAAAAATATTAGACTGCTGGCTGCCCAGGTGAGAGAGTTTTCACCACTATGTGTTTCCGTAGCTGACGAGAAGCTGGTCGCTCCTCTTGAGGATATGCTGCCGGATGAGTATGACGGAAAAATTTTTCACGGGAGCCCCGGTAATTGCCGGGTGGCAACGTTGACTGATGCGGATATGGTTATAACTGCCGTTGTCGGAGCTGTCGGCCTGCTCCCGACCATGGAGGCCATTAAGGCCGGAAAGGATATCGGCCTGGCCAATAAGGAAACCCTGGTTATGGCCGGCCGCCTGGTCATGAGAACAGTTCAGGAAAATAATGTCCAGCTGTTGCCTATAGATTCCGAGCACAGCGCTGTATTTCAGGCCCTTGAGGCCGGACGCAGACAGGACGTGGACAGGATCATACTGACTGCTTCCGGCGGTCCGTTCCGCAGGCTTGCGGCAGAGGAATTTTCCGGTATTACTCCCGATCAGGCTCTTGCTCATCCGAACTGGGAGATGGGCAGGAAGATTTCCATTGATTCCGCAACTCTTATGAATAAAGGGCTTGAGGTGATTGAGGCCCGCTGGCTTTTTGATGTTTCTCCCGACCACATTGGAGTTGTTGTTCATGCCCAGTCCATTGTCCATTCCCTGGTTGAATTTATTGACGGATCGGTTGTTGCCCAGCTTGGCATTCCGGATATGCGTATTCCCATTGCCTATGTCCTCTCCTATCCGGAACGATTGCATCTTGAACTGCCCCGTTTAAGCCTTGCCGAGTGCGGGAATCTGAGTTTCGAACAACCCGATTACACGCGTTTTCCTGCTTTGAAAATGGCGTTTAACGCCCTTGAGCAAGGAGGGATGCAGCCGGCAGTGCTCAATGCCGCCAATGAGATAGCCGTTGAGGCCTTTCTTGATGGACGGATTGGTTTTTGTGATATCAGTTCTATTGTTGCCGAGGTGTTGGCGGCCTCCATTGATGGCGATGATCTTGAACTGGATCAGATACTGGCTGCTGACAGCCGGGCGCGCAAGCTGGCTGAACAGGAAGTTGCCGGCCGCCGCCGGTAAGCCGTAACTGTTTTTTGGATAGAAGGTAAATCTCAAAGAGATAATTCTTGCTTATGAATTCACTGCTTTCCTTCATTCTTGTCCTTGGCATCCTTATTTTTGTTCATGAATTTGGTCATTTTCTTATTGCCAAGCTCTGCGGAGTCCGAGTGCTTAAATTTTCCTTAGGCTTTGGTAATAAGGTCATCGGACGAAAATGGGGCGAAACAGAATATCTTATTTCCGCGTTTCCCCTGGGTGGTTATGTGAAAATGTATGGGGAGCAGCAGGGGGATCCAATCCCTGAATCCGAAAGGGTGCGTTCATTTTCCCATAAGTCAGTCCTGCAGAGGTTTGCGATTGTTTTTGGCGGCCCATTTTTTAATCTGTTATTTGCAGTGCTTCTGTTTTTTACCATGTTTGCCCTGGCCGGTTTACCTGAGCCGGTTGACACCACCCGCATAGGGCATGTTTCTCCCGGTTCGGTGGCGGAAAAGGCGGGGCTGAAAGCCGGTGATCATATTCTGTCCATTGACGGACAAAAAACCGTTTCCTGGCAGCAGGTCTCAGAATTGATTAAAAGCAGCCGGGGTAAAGAGGTCGTGCTTGTTATTGATCGTTCCGGGGAAAGGATAACTGTACGTGCCGTTCCGACCATGGAAAAGGTGAAAAATATTTTTGGTGAGGAAGTCGGTAAGCGTTATCTGCTGGGAATCACACGTAGTGACGAAATCCGGTATAAAAAAGTCGGTTTGATGGAATCGCTTAAGGCTGCCTTTATCCAGACCTGGAATTTGATTTATCTCACGGTTATGGGAATCGTCAAGATTATAGAACGGGTGATTCCTGCCAGTGAACTTGGCGGCCCCATAAGGATTGCGGAGATTGCCGGGCAGCAGCTGGAAGCCGGCTGGATGAATCTCCTTTATTTCATGGGATTGCTCAGCATAAATCTTGGCATACTCAACCTGCTTCCCATACCTGTGCTTGACGGTGGTCATTTGTTTTTTTTAACCCTCGAGGGGATCCGTAAGAAGCCGGTTTCGGACCGAGTGATGGAGATCAGCCAGAAGGTAGGCATTGCCCTTTTGGGAACCTTGATGCTGTTTGTTTTTTATAATGATATTTTCAGGATTGTGAAGCGGTGGATGGGCTCCTGATTCTTTCCCTTGAGACTTCAACCGGCTGCGGTAGTATTGCCCTGACAAAGGGGACCGAATTGCTGGCCGAGGCAACCGTGCAGCCGGTACGTACCCATTCCAGGAGACTTTTGGGAACCGTTTCCTGGCTTATGCAGGCTGCCGGTGTTGACTGGCCCGAGGTCGACGGTATCGCCGTCAGCCTCGGGCCGGGTTCTTTTACCGGATTACGTATTGGCCTGGCCGCCGCCAAGGGACTGGCCATGGCGGCGGATATTCCGCTTATTGGTGTGGAAACCCTGGATGCCCTGGCATTATCCTGTACCGGGGCTATGGAGCGGATATGTCCGGTTCTTGATGCCCGTAAGCAGGAGGTGTATGCAGCCCTGTATCAGGTTGAAAGCAACACGTATCCTGTACGATTGAGCGATGATCAGGCTCTTGGGCCGGAACTGCTGGCCGAGAGTATTGACCGGCCAACGGTGATGGCCGGGCCCGGAGTATCGGTATATGGAGAAGTATTTGAAAAAAACAGCTTGATTCGCCTGTTGCCTGTGGCCCTTACCCGGCCAAGGGCATTATATGTAGGATTGCTGGCAGAACGACTACTCAAGACTGGTCGGCTGTTGGACCCTGCAACCGTCCGGCCCAAATATGTTCGCGCATCAGAGGCGGAGATACTGTTTCGCCGCAGGAAGTCGAAGAGGGAAAAAAACTGAAATGAAAACAATGATTGTACGCAGGCAGACCAGACAAATTCACGTTGGAGAGGTGGCCATCGGCGGCGGGGCGCCGATTTCGGTACAGTCCATGACGAATACCGATACCGCCGACGTCGCAGCGACAGTGGCACAGATTCAACGCCTGGAAAAGGCCGGTTGTGAAATTATCCGGGTAGCCGTTCCCGACCGGGATGCTGCCGTGGCTATCCGAGGAATTCGGGACCGGATTTCTATTCCACTTATCGCCGATATCCATTTTGATTCGCGTCTGGCCGTAGCTGCAGTGGAACATGGAGCCCAGGCTATTCGCATCAATCCCGGTAATCTTGGTGGTGCTGAGATGTTGGCCCGGGTGGTTGCCGCTGTCAAGCTTCACAAGGTGCCGATTCGAGTCGGGGTCAATTCCGGATCCATTGAAAAAGACTTACTCGATGAGTTTGGTTACCCGACTCCGGAACGGCCTGATGCTCTGATTAATTCAGCGCTTAGAAATGTCCGTCTGTTGGAGAAACAGGGCTTTGAAGATATCAAGATATCCATTAAATCCTCCGATACCCTGACCACAATTGCCGGTTACCGGCAGCTTTCCCAAAAAATTGATTATCCCCTTCATATTGGTGTAACAGAGGCCGGCGGTCTGATTGCCGGCACAGTCAAATCCAGTGTCGCTCTTGGGATCTTATTATTTGACGGTATCGGTGATACCTTTCGTATTTCTCTGACCAGGGATCCGGAGGAAGAAATTCGCGTTGGCTTTGAGCTCCTGCGCTCTTTACGTATCCGGCAGCGGGGCCCGGAAATGATTTCCTGCCCGACATGCGGCCGAACCAGGATAGATCTCTTTCCCCTGGCCGAAGAGGTGGAGCGCTACCTGCAAACCATGCAATCCACCATTAAGGTTGCTGTTATGGGATGCGTGGTCAATGGTCCCGGCGAGGCCCGGGAAGCAGATATTGGTATTGCCGGCGGCGTTGGTGTCGGCATTATCTTTAAAAAAGGAGAGATCTGGAAAAAATTACCGGAGGATCAGTTGTTGCCCGTTTTTCTGGAAGAGTTGAAGAAAATGGAGCTTGAGCAAGGGGAGGGAGGCTGACATTATTGTTCCCGGGGTTATTGCTCTGTAATTCAGTAACGATGATCTTTAACAATAGTGACAAAATTGTTAAAAAACAGGGTGAAATCCTTTTTGATGCCTGGGTATTGGTCTTTGGCTGTTTGTGTGAGCTCAACGTCTGGTTGACTTTCTTCAGCCAGTGAGGCAATCCAGGTGGCGTCATGTTGGATCCAGGACCGTACATCATCGGGATGGGCGGCATGATTATCACATTGCAGGCCAACGATGTGCGGTCGATCGACAACGCCGAAGGCCTCAACGACGCACTGGTCAGAGGTGGCCAGCATGATCAGATCACGTGGCAGTGGAGTCTGTACTGCCTGTCCATGCCATTTGAAGAGTGGCAGTGGAGAGGCCACGCCTCGAAAAACAGGATGTTCTTTACCGGCATGGGTTATATGTCCTCGGGTGAATCCGACACTCGGCCGGCTGTTTGGTCCGACCGCAGCGCCCAGGGCGTCAGCAAGTAGCTGATGGCCCAGGCAGAATCCCAGGCAGGGCCTGTCCATGGCCAGCCAGGCCTTGAGCAGTTGCTTTTCTTCTTGTAAAAACGGATATTGTTTTTCTTCATGAACATTGGGCGGCCCACCAAGAAGTAGCAGGGCATCAAAAATCATCGGATCCGGGATTGCCTGGCGGTAAATATGCGCGACCTCCAGTCTGACACCTGCTTTTAGAGCGATTTCTGTAAGGAGTTTTCCCGGTGTTTCCCAATCCGTATGCTGTACGACAAGAAATGTAAGGGCCATAACCGTTTATCCATGTTCCTGATTGTTAATTTCCCTGTCTCTTACAGGCGTACCCGGGCAAGGAAAAATTATCCATAAAAAACGGTCGCCCCTGCAGAGGAGGAGAGGAGCAGAGGCGACCTGGAGGAGGATGGAAGCATTCCTTTTAATTCTAGCCCGCATATTTCACAATCGGCCTGCTGCAGATAAGCGGAGACTTCGAAGTCTGAAAGCACCGAATCTTCACTGTTTATCTTGAAAATTGTTTTCGACATACAGCCAGTATGCCTGCAAACAATTTCCTGCGTCAAACGCTGAATCTCCTGCACTTTCAGACTTTTCGCGACCACCTTTGTGAAATATATGGGCTGGGGATGCTTTTTGTCGGTTTAGTTTAAGGTTTGGAAGTCGTTGTAGGCATGCGCTGCGTGTTCGGCAATATCGACACCTTCAAGCTCTTCTTCCTCGGTTATCCGGAGTCCCATGGTTTTCTTTATGACCGTAAAAAGGATAAAGGCTGTGCCGAACGCCCAGGCAAAGGCGGCGACCACTCCGATAATCTGAGTCGTCATGATGGCGGCTGTCGTCCCACCGATATTAAATAACCCGGCGGCAATAGTACCCCAGGCGCCGCAAACGCCATGTACGGACACCGCGCCGACCGGGTCGTCAATGTGCATGCGGTCAATGGTGACAACCGAGATGACGACAATGATGCCGGCAATAAAACCGATAATGATTGAGCTGGTTGGTGTAACATTGGCACATCCGGCCGTAATACCGACCAGCCCGGCCAGGGCGCCGTTTAGACTCATACCTATATCCGGTTTTTTAAACATGATCCAGGATAGAGCCATGGCTGAAATAACGCCTGCTGCCGCTGCCAGGTTGGTGTTGACAAAGATCATTGCAATGGAGGTGTCACCTGCAGTTGTGGAGCCGGGATTAAACCCGAACCAGCCCAGCCAGAGGATAAAGACACCGATGGCTGCCATGGGAATATTGTGACCGGGAATAGCTCTCACCTCTCCTTTGGGTCCGAATTTTCCTTTTCTTGGCCCGAGAACAATGGCTCCGGCAAGGGCGCACCAGCCGCCAATGGAATGAACAACAGTTGATCCGGCAAAATCAATAAAACCTTTGGCCTCAAGCCAGCCGTTGCCGTTGAGCAGGGAACCCCAGGCCCATGATCCAAAGATCGGATAGATAAAGGCGCAGACAACAAAGGAGTAAACCAGATAACTGGTAAATTTGATTCGCTCGGCAACCGCTCCCGAGACAATGGTAGCGGCTGTAGCGGCAAATACGCACTGGAACATCCAGAAGGCCAGGACCCACTGGTCGCCTTTTGGTCCGGTCCAGCCGGAAAGGAAAAAATCAGTGGTGCCGAACAGGCCGGTTGTGGTAGCGCCGAACATGAGGCCAAAACCAATTGCCCAAAAGGCAAGCGAGCCCATGGCAAAGTCAAGCAGGTTCTTCATCATGATATTACAGGCGGATTTTGCTCGGGTGAATCCTGATTCCACCATTGCAAAGCCGGCTTGCATAAAGAACACCAGGGCCGCCGCGATCAGAGTCCAGACATAGTTGAGATTGGTCTGTACGGATTTAACGGCCGCAGCGTTGCCCTCCACGGTAATTTTAACAACTTCGTCGGCGGCAAATACGGTCCCTGCAACCAACAGGGCCAGTGCACAGACTGTGAATGTGGTTTTTTTTCGCATTGGTAATTCTCCTTGGTCGTAAAAAAATGATTAAATAGCTTCTTTATCGGTTTCACCGGTTCGGATGCGGATGATTTTTTCAACCGGGAGGACAAATATTTTTCCGTCCCCGATTTTACCGGTGCGAACAGAGGTGATAATGGCCTCGATTACCGCTTCAACCCGTTCTTCTTCGATGATGATCTCTATTTTGACCTTGGGAATGAAGTCCACCATGTATTCGGCGCCGCGATATATTTCCGTGTGTCCCTTCTGACGGCCGAATCCCTTGACCTCACTCACGGTCATGCCGCTTATATTCAGGTCATGCAGGGCATCTTTGAGGGCATCAAGCTTAAATGGCTTGATAATGGTTTCGATCTTTTTCATGTTGTTCTCCCTTTATTATGAAATGAATTGTTTCGTTGTTTGTGTCCATATACCAAGACTCGTGCCAGACGAAAAATAAGTCCTCAAATAAGAATTATCTAATTGAATTCGTGACCTTTATTGGAATGTATTTTGTATATCACAAATATGCTGTTGCCGTTCATTTTTGTATCGATGTGTATTAATTTTAATCAAAAATGTAATATTTTTATTTTATTCGCGGGCGGTTCACCATTGTAGAGAAAAAACTTTGGACGTGTAAACTTGCACCCGTCTTCTTTCCCATTGACAGGAAAGGACGTGGGTTGCTATGCTGAAAGTGATATAACTAAAGGGTATCCGGCCTGTTCAATGTGCGGATCTTATTGCGCTATTCAGGTGTTTAACCGTTCAGAACATAATCTGGAAAAGGAGCGGAGCAATGGTGGATGTGGGAGCAGTTGCGGGTAGCCTGTCCGACAAGGTTGGTTCTTTTTTTTCATCCATAGGCGGATTGCTGGATGCAACCCATCTGCCGGAGCAGATTAAGGATGTTGATGTTGCGGGATTGTTCAGCAATCCATGGTTTCTGATCCCCTTTATCGCTGTTGTCGGCTACATGCTTTACAAACAGGCCTTTCGTGATCTGTTTATCATTTTTTTGTTTATGGGTGTATGGTATGTATCGGGCACTTCATACATGCAAACCCTGGTTGTCGGGGATGAACTGCAAATCAATAAGGTCCTGCCCCTTCTCTTTGGTGGCGCTGTTGTTGTCGGCCTTGTCATTTACCTCTATTTTGGCCGTTCGGATTAACCGGCGGCGCTTCCTTGTGCGCCTGAGCTGAATTCTCCTCTTTGATAGTACTGTCCATGGATTATAAAAACGCTATTTTCCTTGTCACCGAAGAGCGAGCCTGTCCCCTGTATAATGTAGGAGAGGAGTTCAGGGTTGAGGATATGGGATTGACTGTTCCTGAGGCCAAGCCTGCCTGCTTGAATATGGTGCAGGCGGTTATCACGGCCACCACCGAAGAGCAGAGTTTTGAACGTTTTACCCAGCAGGGCATCCGGAAATCAAAATTTGACTGCGGCGGCTGCGATGGACTTATTCGTTTTGAATTTAAAAAGGAAAAGGGATTTGCCACCCTGCAGATGAAGCTTCTGGCTGCCGCTGAGCGGCGGGAGAAGATGAGGCACATGGATCGTTTTTTTGATCTGTTGCGGGGGATGGAAATATTTGAGCCCCTTGATGATGATTCTTTGCGTGATCTGTCGGCCCTGTTAAAACTTGAGAAGTATGCAAAGAATAAAATTGTCCTGAAAAAGGGTGATCCCGGGACAAACTTGTATATTCTGCTTGAAGGTAAGGTCGCCGTAATAGCTGATGATGGCCAAGCGCTTTCTGAAATGGGAAGAGGGCAGATATTCGGCGAGATGAGTCTGCTCTCCGGCGAGCCTGTAACCACGACCATTCATACCAGGGCGAAAACAAAACTGGCGACGCTTTCCAGTAAAGATTTTAAACATGTTCTGAACAAGTATCCTGTTTTACAGGTATTCTTTTACAGGATGCTGGTGGATCGAGCCCAGGCCAATACGCTGCGGTCCGGTACCATCAGTTCCGGTATGACCGGGGAGCTTGCCGAAATCAGTACTGTAGACCTGTTTCAACTGATAAATTCCAGCCAGAAGACCGGGCAGGTTGAATTTAATTTGAATGACGGCAACGCATTGGTTCTCTTTTGTGAAGGAGAGCTGATACAGGCACGATATAATTCTCTTGCCGGCAAGGATGCAGTTTTTGCCCTGTTAGCTAAAAGAACCGGTCGTTTTGTTTATAATTCAGGCATATCTGAAGAGGCGACAAAGCTTGATGTAATTGGTGGCTTTATGGGGCTGATTATGGAGGGGATGCGGCGCCTTGATGAACAGCAGGGAGAGGGTTGAGGGGCAAATAAAAAAATACCTTTTGTTTTTTCTTAATTTTTTCCGGCGAGTCCTATACTTTTTTAAATACCAGGCATCCGTTTGTCCCCCCAAATCCATAGCTGTTGGACATAACCACATTCAGATTGGCGTCACGGGTAGTGCGCACAATATTCATTTCCCCGGCTTCGGGATCCAGATTTTCAATATTCGCCGTGCCGGTGATAAAATGGTGTTTGAGCATAAGAAGTGAATAAATAGCCTCGTGAACTCCTGCTGCTCCTAAAGAGTGTCCGGAGAGTGATTTTGTAGAGCTGATGGGTGGAACGCTCCCGCCGAAAACATTTCGAATCGCTTGAAGTTCAATCAAGTCACCTTTCGGCGTTGAGGTGCCGTGGGCGTTGATATAATCAATGGAAGAATGGATGTTGTTCAGGGCCAGCCGTATGCAGCGTTCCGCTCCCTTGCCGGATGGCGCCACCATTTCGTAGCCATCTGCCGTTGCGCCGTATCCAATTAACTCGCCATGAATTTGCGCTCCGCGTTTTCTGGCATGTTCCATCTCCTCAACCACCACGATTCCCGCGCCGTTGGCAACGACAAAACCATCCCGGTCAATATCATAGGGCCGTGATGCGGCATGTGGTCGATCATTGTATTTGGTTGATAAGGCGCCCATGGCATCAAACATTGAGGTCTGAGTCCAATGTTCTTCATCGGAGCCGCCGGCAAAAACGATGTCCTGTTTCCCCAGCAGAATCTGCTCCATGGCAGCTCCTATGCAGTGGGAACCTGTGGCGCAGGCGGAGGAGATGGCATAACAGGTTCCCTTGATTTGAAAAGGGGCGGTCAGGCAGGCCGATACAGTGCTTGACATGGTTCGCGGAACCATAAAAGGACTGAGGCGCTTTAATCCTTTGCTACGCATGATATCAGCTGTCAGTACCACATTTTCAGCAGAGGTCCCTCCCGATCCTATGATCAGGCCTGTGCGCGGGTGAGATATCTGGTCTTCCGTCAAACCGGAATCTTCAATGGCCTGGGTCATGGCCAGGTAGGCATAGGCTGCGGCCTTTCCCATAAACCGGAGGATTTTTTTGTCTATATGTTCTTCGGGTTGTATATCCGTGAAGGCTCCAACCTGTGAACGGAGACCTAGTTTCCGGTACTCGGGCTGGAAGCGAATACCGGAGCGGCCTTCCTGCAGGGAGTACAGCGTTTCCTGCAGGGAGTTTCCCAAGGGTGATATCAGGCCCAATCCTGTGATGGCTACTCGTCGCATAAGTTAACTAATTGATTTCAGTGCAATGGAGGTGGGGTCAGCGCTCTTCCCTGTGGATGAGAAAGGGACCGCAGCTCTGGCAGACCGGCATGACTTCGACGGTATTGATGTTGACATGTGGCGGCACGCTGCTCACCCAGTGGACGATTTCGGCGATATCAGCGGGCGTCAAAGGCTCGGTTCCCTCGTAGACCTGGTCTGCCCGCTTTTTATCACCATGAAATCTGACAATGGAAAATTCACTTTCGGCAAGTCCAGGCTCGATATTGGTGACCCGGATTTTTGTTTTGACCAGATCGGTGAGCAGGTTATTGGAAAATTGCTTGACAAAAGCCTTGGTCCCGCCATAAACGTTGCCACCGGGATAGGGGTAATTACCGGCAACTGAACCGAGATTGATAATGTGGCCCTGATTTCGCTTGACCATGCCGGGCAGAACGGCTCGGGTCATATACATGAGTCCTTTTATATTGGTGTCAACCATGGTCTCCCAATCATCTACATCCGCCTGCTGGGCGCCGGAAAGCCCGAGGGCCAGGCCGGCATTGTTGACGAGGATATCGATGGTGCGAAATTGCTCGGGAAGCTCGGCAATACTTTGCTCCACCTGTATTCGGTCGCGGACGTCAAGGACAATGGTATGGATGGGGACATTTGGATGGGCGGCCTTGAATTCATCCAGTCGTTTGCCGCGTCTGCCGGCAATGATGAGTTGCCGGCCTTCTTTGGCAAAGCGATCACTGCAGGCAAGGCCGAAGCCGGCGGTAGCACCGGTAATTAAAACGGTTTTTCGCATAACAGACACCATGAAACAAATAAAAAAAACAGAATAAACTCAAGCACGAAAGAAAGCAGGTTTCCCGGTAAAAAACAACATTTTTCAATCCCATGATGGAAATTCTGCGTTCGATGATTATAATGCCCTTCATATGTAACTGAGAAACCAGTAAGG
>CAZURY010000021.1:0-13038 GCA_964623145.1 uncultured Desulfobulbus sp.
TACCTGTGAAGCCCTTTGTGATGAAGACGCCTGTAATGTTGAAGATGATTAAAACTACACCCCCCTTCTTCTCAGGCGGGCGGCAAAAAAACCGTCAAGCCCCTGATCCGGCGTCGGCTGAAAATAACCCTCTGCTGTAACAAGATGTTCTGCAGCCGGCGGCAGAAATCTGCGGGCATCTTCAAGAATAAATTCCCCGTGTTCGGCAAGAAAGGCATCTATGACCTCGCTGTTTTCCTCCGCCTCAAGAGAACAGGTAGCATAGACAATAATTCCATCCTCCTTAAGCAGTGGTATTACGGTCCGTAAGAGTTGCAACTGCTGCTTTTGCCTGCTCTGCAGATCCTCCGGCAAGCGATTCCAGCGAATATCCGGCCTGCGACGGATTACGCCGGTACCGGAACAGGGAACATCCAGCAAAATTCCATCATATTGCTCGTCTGTTTTGTCGGTAAACTCGGCAAGATTCATATGCATGGTTACAACGCCTGAAACCTTTAATCGATGAAGATTTTCTCCAAGAAGACGAAAGCGTTTTTTTTCCGGCTCAATTGCCGTCAGTTGGCCGCCAGGGGGAAGCAGGGCTGCTAAATGGCCTGTTTTCCCGCCCACCCCGGCACAACCATCCAGATATCGGCCATTCTCTTTCAGGCTCAACAGACCGGTTGCAAGTTGCGCCGCCTCGTCCTGGACTGCAAAATACCCCTCTTCATATCCGAAAAGCCCGGCCACCTCTCCTCGAAAATCCGGTAATACAAGAGCTGTGGCACAATATTTTCCGAGCTCAACACGGCCACCATAGGTCAGCTTTGCCACCAACTGTTTTTGATCGATAAGCGTGGTATTAACACGTAGTGTTAACGGCGGTGGTTCATTATTTACCCGGCAGATATTATACGTTTTTTCCCGGCCGAAAAGCTGCACCCATTTTCTCACCAGCCATTCGGGATGGTTTAAAACAGGGTTACCATTCACACGCTCCCGGCCCGGTTGCGGCAGTTGCGACAGCTCTCTGACCACACTACGCAGCACGCCGTTTACAAACCTGACCAACCATGTCGGCTGACGTCCAGCCTTAAAGGCATTTACAGTTTCATTGACCGCTGCCGAGGCCGGAATGCGGTCCATGAGCAGCAACTGGTAAACTCCTATGCGCAGAGCAATCAGGGTACGCGGCTTCATTTTGGTTACCGGGTGGCGGGAAAAACGGCCGATAATATAATCCAGATATTGCTGCTGGCGCAGAATACCGAAAATCAGGGCTCGGGCCAGTTGAGCATCACGGGAATCCACCTTGATTTCAGCAAGTTGGCGTTCAAGAATCCGGGTAACCGGATCTCCGGTTTTCTGAAAATCACACAGCACATTGAGCGCCAGCAATCGACTGGCCAAACGGGTACGGCGGGACATATCAGTGGAAGCTGCCGACAGCATTTTTCCCTTGTTTTTTCACCTCAAACAGGGCGTGATCCGCAGCAGCCAGGAGATCGGTCAAGGTCTGCGCATCTTCAGGAAAGGTCGCAACACCACAGGAAACAGTAATATGAATGGATAAATCCATGGTCGATAAAAAACTGGTCTTTTCAACGGCCTGACGAATGCGTTCGGCAACCTGCATCCCCTGATTATGATCATAACCGGCAAGAACAATGACAAACTCATCACCGCCGTAACTTACACCGTAACAGCCCTCGGGCAGGACACTGCGGACAACATCCGCCAGTTCAGCCAGATTGCGCGAACCATTAAGGTGGCCATAGGTATCGACGACATACTTGAAATTATCAATATCCATGAAAATAACCGACAGCGGTCGGGTACGATGCATATCCAGCTGGCCCTGCAGTGTTTGATACAGATAACGGGTGTTATAAAACCCTGTCAGATCATCGCGCAGAGAAAGCTCACGGTATCTGGCTTCACTGGCCTTTAATTTCTGCTGCGCCTGCCGCAGGGCCAGATGGGTGCGAACTCTGGCAAGGAGTTCCGCTCTGGTTGAAGGTTTGACCACATAATCCTGGCCACCGGCGGCAAAGCCGGCCAGAATGTCCTTTTTGTCGTTACGCGAGGTAACAAACAAGACGGGGATATCAGCAAAAGAAGGATCATGTTTAAGTTTTCGACAGACGTCAAAGCCGGACATTTCCGGTAACTCAACATCAAGCAACACCAAATCCGGACCAACGACGGGCAGTAGTTTCAAAACGGATTCTCCGTCATGCGCTTCGGCGACACGATATCCTTCTCTAGTGAAAAGTTCCGTGAGCAGCTTTTGAGTCACCGGACTGTCATCACCAATCAGGATTACCTGTTTATCAATGTTATCTTCCTGCTTGTTCATGATATTTGAAGACACATGCACCTGTTGACCCAGGGAAAAAATAGTGGGTGAAGGAAACGGATAATATTTCCAATTTTGAAAAACCCGGTAGACTTTTTTACTTTTTCTGTTACTATACTCAGCTTATTGGAAACCGCCATTCTTTGCAATGGTAACCTGGTGAAATAGATTAAATAAGATCGAGGAGAACCGATGAAAAAATTATCCTTTATCATGGTGGCCGTCTTTCTGATGATTTCCACCTCCATCGCCATGGGGTCAACCCTGGACGAGGTGAAAAAACGCGGAGTTCTGCAATGCGGGGTTTCAACCGGACTGCCTGGATTCTCGGCAACCGATGAGAAGGGCGCCTGGAAGGGCCTGGATGTTGACGGCTGCAAGGCTGTCGCAGCTGCTGTTCTTGGTGATGCTTCCAAGGTAAAGTATGTTCCACTCAACTCCAAAGAACGATTCACCGCTCTCCAGTCCGGTGAGATTGACGTGCTGGTACGCGGCACAACCTGGACCTTTGTCCGCGACACTTCTCTGGGTTTAAACTTTGCCGGCGTAAATTACTATGACGGCCAGGGATTCATGGTTTCCAAAAAACTGGGAATCAAGAGCGCCAAGGAACTTGACGGCGCTTCTTTCTGTATTGATGCAGGAACAACCACTGAGTTGAACCTTGCGGATTACTTCAAAGAAAACAACATGAAATTCGAGGCCGTGGTCTTTGATACCCATGATCAAACCGCCAAGGGTTTCGAAGCAGGTCGCTGTGACTGCCTTACCTCGGACCAGTCTCAGTTGTACGCCCTGCGCACCCACCTCGCCCATCCGGAGAATGCGGTCATTCTGCCTGATATTATCTCCAAAGAACCCCTGGGACCGGTTGTTCGCCAAGGTGATGACGGCTGGTTCAATATTGTCCGCTGGACCTTTTTTGCCATGCTCAACGCTGAAGAAATGGGGGTAACCTCTAAAAATGTCGATGAGATGAAAAAAAGCAATAAGCCCGCCATTCGCAGGCTTCTCGGACTGGAAGGATTAAAGGGCAAGAGCCTCGGCCTTTCTGATGACTGGGCCTACCAGATTATTAAACAGGTCGGCAACTACGGGGAAGTTTTTGAGCGCAACGTGGGCATGGACTCACCGCTTAAAATTAAACGCGGTCTCAATGCCCTGTGGAAAAACGGCGGCATCCAGTACGCGCCTCCCATTCGATAACAACTGTTAAGAATCGTTGAGCTTCCCGACGACTTTTATTTTTTACCCCGTAAAGAGCACTGGCTAGCCAGTGCTCTTTACTCATTTTTTCCGACACCGGAATTTTTTCCGATGCCGGGAAAAATGACATGACCTATCTGCCCAGGGCCTGACTTTCCCCCCTTATCATGTCATCCAACAAATTCCCGGCTCCCAAAACATCGTGGCTGAACAATTCCCGTAACCGGGCGCTGCTTTTTCAAATTGTGCTGATTTGCTCTGTTGTCGGTTTTTTTATCTTTATCGGTAACAACACACTTCACAATCTGGAACAACGCGGCATCATGACCGGTTTTTCCTTTCTCAAACAAAAAGCAGGGTTCGGCATTGCCCAGCATCTTATCCCCTATACGGAGAGTTCCACCTACGGACGCACCTTTGTCGTCGGCCTGCTCAACACTATCCTGGTTTCCGTTCTCGGAATTTTCTTTGCTACCATTCTCGGTTTTATCGTCGGGGTTGCCCGGTTGTCATCCAACTGGCTTATTTCTAAGATTGCGGCAACATACATAGAGATCTTCAGAAATCTTCCCCTGCTGCTCCAGATATTTTTCTGGTACTTCGCGGTATTGCGAACGTTACCCTCCCCCAGACAAAGCCTGCACCTCGGATCTTCTTTTTTCCTCAATATCAGAGGCATTTTTATACCGAGGCCGATATTTGAACAGGGCTTTGAATATGTGGCAGCAACGCTTCTTTTCGTCCTGATCGCTACCATCTTTCTCAAACGTTGGGCGAAGAAACAACAAGATGAAACCGGCCGGCAGTTTCCGGTCCTGCTGACCTCACTTGCCATGTTTGCCACCCTGCCGACCCTGGTCTACTTTCTGGCAGGCGCACCGCTCAAATGGGAAATGCCCGTACTGAAGGGATTCAACTATCACGGCGGGATTACAATTATCCCGGAGCTTGCCGCTCTGCTCGTTGCCTTAACGGTTTATACGGCCAGCCTGATAGCGGAAATCGTCCGCTCCGGGATACTGTCGGTCAGCCATGGTCAGACAGAAGCAGCAAGCGCGCTTGGCCTGCGGCCCGGCAAAACCCTGCGTCTGGTCATCATCCCTCAGGCCATGCGTGTTATCATTCCGCAAATGACCAGCCAGTATCTAAATCTCGTAAAAAACTCATCCCTGGCAACGGCCATCGGTTATCCCGATCTGGTCTCCGTTTTTGCAGGGACCACGCTGAACCAGGCTGGACAGGCCATTGAAATCATCGCCATGACCATGGCCGTATACTTGATTATCAGCCTGCTTATCTCCTTTTTCATGAACTGGTATAATGCCCGCAGCATGCTGAAAGAACGCTAACCATGATTGTCCACACCCCGCATCCCGATCTGCCGCCTCCGTCTACCAGTGTCGGAGTTATCGGCTGGCTGAGAAAAAATCTTTTCTCCTCTCCGATTAACTCTCTGTTTACGCTGGCAGCCATCTATCTGCTCTACCGAACGGTTCCGCCTGTTATAAACTGGGCGATACTCGATGCCGACTGGCTCGGTTCAACAAAAGATGCCTGTACCGGCGACGGAGCCTGCTGGGTTTTTATAAAAGTCCGCTTTTTCCAGTTCATGTTCGGGTTCTATCCCCCTGAACAATACTGGCGGGTTGTTGTTGCCTTCAGCCTGCTTGGCGTTCTTCTTGCCTATCTGCTTATTGATCGTACCCCTAAAAAATCATGGGTCGCCGCCTTCACCATTCTTATCTATCCGATCATTGCCTTTTTTCTGTTTTACGGAGGACTGGGCCTGCCTGTTGTCGAGACCAACGACTGGGGTGGTCTGATGCTGACACTGATCCTGTCGACCATCGGTATGTTTGTCGCTCTGCCTTTCGGCATTATTCTTGCCCTGGGCAGACGATCGGCCATGCCGGTACCCAAGGCCCTGAGCGTAATGTTCATTGAACTCTGGCGCGGTGTGCCCCTGATTACAGTGCTCTTCATGTCTTCTGTCATGCTGCCCCTTTTCATGCCCGAAGACCTCCACATTGACAAACTCATCCGAGCATTTATCGGTATTTCCATGTTTCAGTCAGCCTATATGGCAGAGGTCATTCGGGGCGGCTTGCAGGCGATGCCCAAAGGTCAAAAAGAAGCCGCCGACGCTCTGGGACTTGGTTACTGGCAGGCAATGTTTCTCATTATCCTGCCCCAGGCTCTGAAAACAGTCATTCCGGGCATCGTCAATACATTTATTGAACTGTTCAAAGACACTACCCTGGTATTGATCATCGGCCTGCTCGACCTGCTGGCAATCATTCAGGCTGCATTTACCGACCCGAAATGGATCGGTTTTTCCGTGGAAGGCTATGTTTTTGCCGGACTGGTATACTGGATATTTTGTTTTTCCATGTCCCAGTACAGCCAGCATCTTGAAAGAAAACTGCATACCGGCCATAAACGGTAATCACCTTCCTGAAAACAACTTCGTATCAAGAAACCATCGCGGACAAACAATCGGCTCAGCGCAACAAATACAGACACAACCGGTGTTGAAGAGCAAATCATCAACAACGCCGTCAAGGAACAACCATGACACAGGCAACCACCCAATCACCCCACGTATCCGATGACCTCGCCATTGAAGTCAAGGGTATGCATAAATGGTACGGAGAATTTCACGTCCTTAAGGATATAAACCTGACCATCAAGCGTCGGGAAAGAATTATTATCTGCGGTCCTTCCGGCTGTGGCAAATCAACGCTCATTCGCTGTCTCAACAGATTGGAGGAACATCAAAAGGGTGAAATATGGGTCGATGGTATTGAACTCAATGATGACCTGAAACATATCGAAAAAATCCGTAAGGATATCGGCATGGTCTTCCAGCAGTTCAACCTTTTTCCGCACCTGTCGGTCCTGGAAAACTGCTGCCTGGCGCCGATCTGGGTGTTAAAAAAACCGCGGCACGAGGCGGAGGCGACGGCCATGAAATATCTTGAACGGGTCAAAATCCCTGATCAGGCTGATAAATATCCCGGCCAGCTTTCCGGCGGCCAGCAGCAACGGGTAGCCATTGCCCGCAGCCTGTGTATGGAACCTTCCATCATGCTCTTTGACGAACCCACCTCGGCGCTGGATCCTGAGATGATCAAAGAAGTACTCGACGTCATGGTGGATCTGGCCAACGAAGGCATGACCATGCTCTGTGTCACCCATGAAATGGGTTTTGCCAAAACTGTGGCCGACCGGGTTATATTCATGGACAGCGGCGAGATCATCGAGGAAAACGATCCGGAATCATTCTTCTCCAATCCACAATCGGATCGAACCAAATTATTCCTCAGCCAGATTCTGTGAGAAACGACCCGCTTCTTCGGGTCCTGTGCCTCCTGTTCTCCGGCGCATTTTTTGCATATAGGAATAAAAAATTCCACCCGGAGCGCTGCCATGAAAACCGTTCTTCTGTCCCTTCTCCTTTCCCTGACCGCTGTTTCCGCCCAGGGAGCAGGCTTTGTTGTTGACCATACCAGCACGGACCTGTCGCAAATCCCCAACAAATGGATTACCAAAGCGAAAGCAGACCTGCACATTATTTACAAACATACTTCACACGGCAGCCAGATTATCTCAGGCATGAAGGCAATGCAGGAATACCCGGATTACGCAGGAAAATTTTCCTGGTCGGATACCTCGCAGGGGGACGGCGCCTCTCTTAGTCTTGATGACCGGGCATTTGTTTCACCTTCTCCCGACCTCAGCCAGGGTGACGGCGACAGCGATGGTGACGGAATTGCCGACTGGGCAGAGCATACCTATGATATTCTCAACGATCCCAACTATTTTCACATCAATGTCGTCCTCTGGTCCTGGTGTAATATTGCCGGTCATAATGTTCCCGGATATCTGGACAGCATGGAATGGCTGATCAATCAATTTGGTGCCGGCGGCAATCATACCAGGGCAGCGGCACACCCTGTACAATTCGTCTTCATGACGGCCCATGCCAATGGCGGCGGAGAAAATGATTCATCGGATTCGCAGAACCAATTGATCAGGGAACATTGCCGGACCCACGGCCGGATCCTGTTTGATTTTGCCGACATGGAAAACTTTGATCCGGACGGAAACTATTATCTGGATAAGCGGGTCACCGACGCCCTCTACTATGACAAAAACGGCAACCACGACGCAAACTGGGCATCGGAATACCTGGCAAGACACCAGGACGGTGAACTGTACAGACTCACCAAGGGAGACGGTTCCTATGGAGGTATGGGGAGTTGTGCCCATTCCGACGGCCCGAACAACGACGCCCGCCTCAACTGCACCCTCAAAGGACGGGCCGCCTGGTATCTCTTTGCCCGTCTTGCAGGCTGGAATCCCGGCAATGGAGGAACTACCGGCGGAGGCGCAGGCAGCGGTGGTTCCTCCTCAGGTCACATGGCGCTTGCACCGGTCAACAGCCTGCTGCTTAGATAGAAGGGAAGGATATGTCTCCAAAAAGGTACAGCGCTTCTACTCTGCAATGCATCCTCACAGCCACAATCCTTCTGACCGGCCTGGCAGGGGCAATGCCCATCCCGTCCCTTGCAGCCGCGCCTGTACAGCGTCCGGTCTTTGTCCGACAGATTAAGTGGACCGGCACCTCCTGGTTCGCCTCACCCATCGTCCATGCCCTTGGCACCGGCAGCCGTAAAATCATCGGCACCTTTTATGATATCATTGTCTGGGACGCGGCAGGCAACGAACTGGCCAGGGCAAAACATGGCTCCGGTTACCCGCATAACAGCCGGATTTATGCGCCGGCGGTCTGTGCTGACCTGGAAGGCGATGGTGTTTATGAAATAGTAGCCGCCAGCGGTGACAGGGTGGTCGCCTATGAATGGCGCAATAACGGCCTGGTGTTAAAAGCCGGCTGGCCGGCTTCCACCTGCTCTGCCGGACAATGTCCCGAGACCAGAGGTCTTGCCGCCGCCGACCTGGATAACAACGGCGCCATTGAAATCGTCGCCACCACCACCCAGACCAAAAGCAACGGCGCCCAGGTGTTTGTTTTTAATGCAGATGGAACCCTTTACCAGCCACCCGGCCTCTCCTTTCAGGCCTGGCCACGTTACAATACGGCAAGCGGACCGGGAAACGATGCGGATGCAAACGGCCCGGGCAATCACGGTTATGGCTGCTACGGCCTCAACGTCGGCATCGGCAACCTGGATGACGATCCGCAAAAGGAGATCGTGGTCACCTTTGACAACCACCAGATCAATGTTTTCCAGCCAAGCGGTGTTTCCATGCCGGCCTCCTCCTATTTTACCAACAGGGACAGTAATTATCTGGGAAATCGTCTCAACTGGGGCCAGTTCATCCGCTGGTTTGATTCGGCCGTTGAGCGTGACCATTACCATCTGCATATCGGAGAGTGGCCACACCCGTCACGCAACAAATGGATGCAGTGGACCGATTCGCCGCCTTCGGTGGCCGATATCAACGGAGACGGAAAAAACGAGGTCGTAGCCGTCTCCAATGTGGAAAAAGATGTGCCCTATGACACCAAGCACCATTCCATCATGGTCCTGCAGGGCGCCTACGGCAATGGCGAACAATCAGCCATGCGGCTGCCCGGTTGGGAGAACCTGCCCTCGTCCGGCTATCCGCTAGACCGGTCCGGACACAGCTGGTATCCGCCTCCTAATCCACCGGCGCCGACCATTGTCGACATCAATGGTGACGGTAAACCGGAAATTCTGTACGCGGCCCACGACGGGTACATCTACTGCACCTCATCATCGGCCCGGAGGCTCTGGCGCAGGGACATCCGCCATGGGCGAGCTCTGATGTACGCCTCGGAAATCATGGTGGCCGATCTCAACCGGGACAACATCCCGGAACTCATCCTGACCACCTATGGTGATCCGGAAAACATCACCCCGGGCAAGGCTCACGGATACCTGATGATTCTCGATAACCAGGGCAATATCCTCCATGATATCCAGTTACCCTTCCAGGGAACAAATGGTAACGGCAAGGGCGCCCCGGCCGCGCCGACAGTAATGGACACCAATGGCGACGGCACGGTGGAAATCCTTATCCAGACCTTTGGCGCCGGGTTTATGGAGTACACCGTACCGGGCTCGGCGGAAAACCAGTTGTTATGGCCGACGGCCAGGGGAAATTTTCTCCGGGACGGGCTGGCGGCAAAGACAAGGGGAAGCAGGAGTCTGCCACCGGTGTATCTCCTGCTCAACCACCATTAATCGCCGGAATAACCGGAAGAAAAGAATTTAGAGCTACGGAAAAATGCTGTAAAAATCTGCTTGAAATGTTTATATATTGGACATGATCTATCGTAAGGAATAAACCTCTCAGCAGGATTCCGTCATGGCCGGTTCCGAGCACATTAAAACTCTTCTACAGTCCCACTTTGACGGGGATGATTCACATTTTTCACGCAGTTGTCATGCAGGTCGCTGCCCATGAGGCGAAACTCGGCCATGGAAAGCTGGCAAGAGAATTGCGGGCTCTGATTGATGAGGCTAAAAAGAAGAAAGCGTCTCCTGCCAACTAATTACGGTCTGTTCCCGTCTCCCAACCAAAGGGTGAATTTAACCCTGCCCGAGGCTTTATTCAGGGGTGAGCCTGCCGTGTTTTACCCAGGAACGGTAGAGCCTCCTCTCCGGGACCTCCACTGGAAGCGGAGGATATATAGATAACCCCCACAGGATCCAATAATATCCGAACGACATCATGCCATCTATATTCAAATCAATTTGTGGTTATATGATCCTGCTGATATCAATCTATTCCCTTGCCAACTATCTCATTATCACAATAATTGTCTCTCAGCGCCACCTCCAGATTGAGCGTAAACTTGCCCAACAGGAAATAGCACTCTTTAACCATGCATTATTACGAGAAGAAGAGTTCCTGAAAATCATTGCCCACAACTGGTCTACCCGGAACGACACCTATAACTTTATTCAGACCCCTAATACGGAATACATCAAATCAAACTTTACCGACACAACCCTCACCAGAGGTAGATTTAATCTGTTATATTTTTTCCGGCTCGATGGCTCTATTGTCTGGAGACGATTGCTTGACCTTGAGACAGGAGGAGAGATCAGCATCGACGAGCTTCCACCATCCGGTCTCCCTCCGGACCACCCCTTACTGCACCTCCCCGAAGTAGATGATGCAATCAACGGACTCGTACACACAGCTTACGGACCACTGCTCATCACGTCACAACCAATTGTCGCCAGCGAGAAAAAAGGTCCCATTGTCGGCACAATGATGCTCGGCCGTTTTCTCACAGATGAGCTAATGACAAAATTACAATTACAAACAAAAATCCATTGTCGCATCGTTGATCTTGACGCGAAAAATACTCTCGCCGACATCCCGGTAAACGTATCCTCACTTAGCCCGCACACACCGTTTCTTTTTCATGAAATCAACAATAAAATAATCACATACAGCCTGCTCAACACTTTTCAGGGGAAACCGAAATGGCTTCTTGAAATTTATTCCGACAGACTGGTCAATATACAACCTAAAGAAATCCTAACCTTTGTCCTTCTCTCAAGTATCGCCATGGGGTCTATAACATTCCTTGTGTTTCTTATCATATACCGATATCAATTCAAAGCCGCAACCTCGGTATTCCAAGGACTCATTGACCAATCTCTGCCAAAAAAGATAAAAGAACGACGAAAGTTTCCTTTATTAAGAAGTTTCAGCAGCGATGAATTCTCCGAACTCAGCTATGATCTCCGTGCCATGATCGCTTCCTTGGAGCAGGATAAGGAACAACAAAAAAATATTATTACCCAATACACAAGCTCGCTTCGACAACTGAACACTAAATTGGTAGAAGAAATTAAAAAACGGCTACTGATTGAGAAAAACCTGCATTCGGCTCAACAGGATCTGGAAAAACAAGTTGAAAAAAGAACCTCAGAACTCCAGCAGACGAATACCGCTCTGCAGCATGAAATCGAAAGACGCAAAAAAGAAGAAGATGACCTGATTAAACATCGTAAACGACTTCGGGCGCTCTCAGCGGAAATCTTGGAAATAGAGGATAAAGAACGCCGCCATCTCGCCACCGATCTACACGACCAAGTCGGACAATCACTCGCCGCTGTAAAAATGTATGTGGATGGACTCATCGCCGATATTTCCGATAAGACTACTCTTAATAGCTTGAAACTCATTGCAGACATTGTTGAAGAAACGGTGCAGGACATTCGAACACTTACCTTCGAACTCAGCCCACCTGTCTTGTATGAACTTGGTCTGGGTGCCGCACTTGAATGGCTTGCAGAAGAATTCCAGGATAAATATTCCATCAAGATCAGCTTGATATGTAATACCTGTTTTAAGTGTTCGTCCCCCGCCTTCCTTGCCCTTATCTTTCGTACAATTCGTGAACTGCTCATCAATGTTGTTCGACACGCCGACACAGACAGTGCTGAAGTCGAAGTTCATTGTACCGGTAAAGATGTGCGACTGATAGTATCAGACAAGGGTTGCGGTATGGAAAGAGGGAATCAGGATCAGAAGGGTGGAGAGAACACAAGCGAAGGTTTTGGGTTATTCAGCATCCGGGAGCGAATAACCAACATCGGCGGAACAGTGGAGATTGACTCACAAAAAAACAAAGGCACGACAATAGTTATAACTATTCCAAAATATGAAGCCTGTTCTAACTATATAATAAAACAAAATGACATTAAAAATTATCGTAGTTGATGACCACAAAATTGTGCGGGAGGGGCTCTGTTCACTCATTGAAGGAATATCCGGTTACAGCATCATTGGCCAGGCGGAAAACGGCAGGCAGGCCGTTAAAATTGCGCGTCGAAAAAAGCCGGATATCATTATCATGGATGTCAGTATGCCGGAGATGAATGGTATCGACGCCACAAGTATGATTTTGCAAGAAATGCCTTTTTGTAAAATAATTGTCCTTTCCATGCATTCTGACAAACGGTTCATTAAAGGAGCTCTCCAGGCAGGCGCCGTGGGATTTCTCCTCAAGGAATGTGCATTCAATGAACTTAATCGGGCCCTGGATGCTGTTCGTAGTGGCCAAACATACCTCAGTCCTAAGATTGCAGATACTGTTATACATGATTATCGACGTCGCCTGCTTTCCGATGATAAAGAAATCAAGCTCACAATCAAAGAACGCGAAGTGGTACAACTTATTGCAGAAGGCCATTCCACCAAGGACATTGCAGACCGCCTTTTTATCAGCATTAAGGCCGTTGAGGGGCGACGTCGCCGACTCATGGAAAAGCTTCAGATCAGCACCGTGGCGGACCTCATTAAATATGCCATTCGAGAAGGATTAACAGAACTTTAACATCATCCTTTGTGATACTTGCTTTTTCAAAAGCGTACTATTACGGTCGATTTTTTTCGCTCCAAATCCTCGCAAGGTTCCCCTCCTTTGTTTCCCATGCCACTTCTCTTCTTCAGTAAGTATTGTTCTGCATACCGGC
>CAZURY010000022.1:0-12598 GCA_964623145.1 uncultured Desulfobulbus sp.
TGGGAATTCATGCCCCTATTATACAATTACGAGAGCGAAGTGGATACCCCCTTTAGTGTAATAGTTCACCGCTATCAGCAACTACCTGAAACGTAGCCATACTTTTGGTAAAAGTTCACCGCTATCGACAACCACCTAAAAAAAACCGATACTTTTACAGACAGTACAGGTTGTTGTCTGCAGATGTGCCTCATGCTATGTTTCTGGGTTTCGCTCTTTGTGAGCCCCTGGCATGGTTGATTGTCCCGAAAAAACTCGAGTTATCCATTCATTCAACGCAAACTCAAAGAGTTACGAAACAAAAAGCGCAGATTTTGAGCTTTTTACGCGTCCATCATGGTTGATTATTCAAAAATCGTCAAAAGCGATAACCTTTGGCAGGTTTTCATGATCTTTCCCGCTGATAACAACTGCCGAAGCATAAATAACCATTACCGGAACCAAGACCACTGAAAGACGGGCAAAGGCAAAGATCGGAAGATGAAGGCCAAAATAACAGCCAACCATGAAAATGGGTATTGCATGTATGGAACGGATACCCTGCAGCCGAAACACCTTGATTGCAGAAGCGACAAAAAGTAACAGGAGGGGAACCTGCATAATACTGATTACCAGGCTCTTAAGCCTGGTTTCACCAAGGCTCCAATACAGCAGAGTATTGTAGACCATCTTGCGGAGGAGAAAAGCAGGATGATCCAAGTACCTTTCCAGACTTTTCCGCAGCAACAGAGAATCTGAGGTTGCCTCCTGTTCGGCCAATGGTAAATCCGCCAAGTCCATGGCCCTGATCTCTGCCCGGACCTTCCCATACGCTCTACGCCACAACGCGGCATACGACCAAGGAGCTCTCCGGTAGTCATCGATGAAGCTGTCGCCTATCTGGAAATTGAAACCAGCCAGCGAGTGAACAGGAACAAAACGATGTGTTAACAGCAAATTACGCAGACTCCACGGAACGAGAAGCAGGAACGCGATCACAAAGACACAAAAGGCACCCCGCTTTGGAATGGCCCGTTCTCGTACAATGGCCAGCAGAAAAGGTACAATCACGAGAAACGGCAAAAAAGTTCCCTTACACAGGGCACAGAGAGCAAGCACGAGAGCGAGCACGAGGGCTCGCGAAAATGCCGGTTTCTTGTAATAAAAAAGCACCGCTGCCACCAGGGTCGTGAACAAACAGGTGGCAAGGGTTTCGATCCAGATTCGGCTCGTATACCAGATAAGAAAGGGATGCAGTGCGCAAACGAAAGCACTTGTTACTGCAACCCTACGATTCCACAATGTTTCTGCTATCCGAAAGACAAGCAGACTGGTCAGGGCAAAAAGGAAGCACTGGGCGACCTGGACACTCTGGGGCCACCAGCCATTTGTGGCAGCCAGCATGCCAGCAATAAACACGGGATAGACCGGTCCCCGGTTCACCGAAGGTCGCGGGTCCGGGTAATATGAGAGAGTGGCGTTCTTCCACACTCCGTATCCCATGGCGCCATAGTGATCCGTATCCAGTACGGCATTATAGGAAGAGGCGATCCGGGGGTAAAGGAGCAATGCAAAAACGAGTGCCACTGCCAGTGCCAGAAGGGCTATATAGTAGCCCCTATACCTTGAGCCACTGAAACGCGAAAAGAGTTCTCCCATCTATGTTTTTCTACCCCCCTCTCCCTACAGTCCGGACCAATGACAAGATCGATCAACCGTTTTCTTTTTGTTGTCCCAACTATTGCATTATTGTACGGTTTCTCCTACGTATGACAAGCCATTGTAGCCCAGAGCGCCCACAAAATTTGTGAGGGGACCTGTTAAAATTCCACATTAGCCTCTGATAAGGAGGGTAGCGCACTGGTCAACGGCAGCCGGCAATATTCTCCAGGTCCTGCAGCCAGCATTCCACCAATGGCATCTCTTTTTTCGGAAAGATTCCCGCCCGTACCAACGTCTCGTAGCAACCATAAAGAAGATTACCCATGTCGTTTCTGCCTGTAAACGATATTGCCTCCAGCAATTTTGCAATTTCCATATTTTTCAAATATCCCGGTATTTCATCTTTAAAGTCCTGCCTCATATTATGAAAGTTTCTTTTCTGCACCACATCCGGGGCATGGAATATCACGCCCTTGTCAATCTCCCAGAGGCATCTTTGCGCAATAAAGCTCTTCCAGATGTCGCACATCCTGAACGAACAGTGACTCGGTATATACAGGAGCGGATACACTTCAGGCCAGAACCATGTATTCTGGGTGTTGAAAGGACACCAGTTGCCCGGCAAGAGGTGAATGGAAAGATCCCTCCGACAGGAGAAATCGAAATCCCGGTCGAAAACCATACGCCAAATGGCATCGACATCCGGCGAACCATTGACAAGACCCTGGTGAACAGGGGAAGAACAACTCTTTTGGATCAATTGTTCTGTTGGGATGACCGCCTGCGGCACCCGTTCCAGAGGGAACCCCCTCGGCCAGATGAACTCATCAGAAAAATTTTGATATACATTATACCATTCTCCGCCCGGTCTTCCGTTTTCAGTTAGTTGCACCGGGACAACCCTGCAATTGTCCACCTCCTGCCTGCGCACCCCCCAATGCGACATGGGCATATTGTCATCATCTGTCTCATAGATCACACTGGCATGTTCCGCAATAGCCAAGAGATAACCGATATTCTTACGGGCATAATGCCCGACGGGCAGTTTTGCAGGCAGCCTGAAAGGGAGGCCGGGCTGATCGGCGAACGCGAAAAAACGAACAGATTTTCCACTGTGGAGGCCTTCGCAATTATACTTTTCAGGGCCTTTGCGGTCACCCACAACGACGATGGTGCCATTCACGCCCTCCACTCGGCGCAAGAGCTCTAAGACGGATTCTGTCGGAGGCTGAACCGTCGTAATGACACAATACATCTTTTTCATAGATGTCAGGAACCCGGAACCTTACCTGCAAGCTGCCAAAGAATGCGCAGCGACTCGGTCACGCTCGAGGCAGCAACCCGATGACAGGTACAACGATAATGAATGGGGACCTCGACCCAATGAAATCGATGCATCATGACCCGTATTTCCGTCTGAAAAAAATGTGCTTTGCTCTGTACACCCTGCTGAAGAACATATTCCAATGCTCCGCGGGTGAAACATTCAAAACCGCTGGTCATATCACGCATACCTGTCCCCAGCAACAGGTTGGTCAGGAGAGTTCCACAGAAACTCAGCATTTTCCGCCTAATCGATCCTGAAAAGCCCCCATTTTCTATAAAACGGCTGCCAGCGGCAAAATCATATCCTTTCTCCATCGCCTCCAGGAACAAAGGAATCTCACGCGGGTCATGACTCATGCCGCCGTCCATCTCCAGAATCCACTCACAGCCTTTGTCCAGAGCTTCTATGTAGCCGCGGAAATAGGCATCTACAACATTCCTGTCCTCCGGTGCCCAGACCAACCGGACGCGCTCATCTTTTCTGCAGTATATGCCGACCTTATCCCGAGTATTGTCCCGACTGACATGGTCAAGAATACAGAACACGCGATCCTGACGAGCGAGATGCGAAGTGATACCATCCAACAGTAAATCAATGGTTTCCTCCTCATTGGCCAAAGGGAGAACAATGCCCAGTTTTTTTCTTTCTTGCCACATCCGTCCTATCCGGTTTGCAGGCAGAGTTACCTTCGTATTTCAAGGTACATTTCCTGACAATCGCTCCGATTTTGACCAATTGCGAATGCAATCGGCCACAAGGCCGGCAAACCTGATATTTCCTTTCCTCGAAAAATGCCCCTCATCAATAAAATCATCGGCATACCACCGCTGCTTCAGGACTTCATCGAGTACCTTGCAGTTCTCCTCCCCGGAAGAACAGACCTGTAACAGCCGATCATTAAACCGGGCCATCAGATCCGGCAGGGCTCCATTCCTGATATGTTCTGTCCACCAGTGGGACGCATTTTTATCAGCAAACCTATCATAATCAAGTAGTTGCGGAACAAACACTGCCCGTGCGCCGATATGTTCTGCCAGCAGTTTCAAAGTCTGCAGATTTCTCATATACAGTTTGTCAACAAACGGGTCCGGTGTATCGAAGAGCTTGACAGACCGTCGCTTCGGATGCCAAAACCGTTTTTTCATCTGCTCCACGAGCCATATTGTGGCCAGGAAGGAGCCAGCCAACTGCCATTTCCTCTGTTGGCCGAGCACCGGTAAGCCGAGGTTACTGTACTGCCGCATGCCATGGCCGTAATAGTCTGGCCCCGTATCCGGTTCGTGATAATTACTGATATCGTTCCAGCCTTCAAAAAAAATCACGAACTGTGGCCGCTGTTCCGGGACAAGCAAGGCCATCTGAATAATATTTTCTACAGTGGAATAACCGGGGACACCATAATTAATCACAGCAAATCCATCGCCGAGTTCCTGCTGCAGCAACGCCGGCCAGCTGTCAGCATCCGTCACCCCTGTACAAAAGGTTGTGGAACCACCCAATACTGCAATCTGTATACGATCCTGGCCCTGAATATCCGCACCTGTCCAACGGGTATGCAGAGGCGTGGTGGTTATCTTCTTGTCCCCTTCGTCTACAACGACAGATGCCCGGGGCCTGGCGACCAGGTAGGGATGAATTTCAAAAAGCCTGCTGTGCAGGGGGGCCTGATCAAGGAAGAGGGGGCGACCATTGTGGACAAAATACAACAGTTGAGCTGCCAGTTCGAAACTGATAACAATGGTACAAAACACCATGAAATTGACGGCCACAAGAACCGAAAGTCTCTTCATCGCAACCCTCACGGGATGTCCAGCCGTTGGTTTTTCCGACCACAATGATATAAGCGGTCACAGGTTCCGCAGATTCGTGCAGGCGCTCCTGGCCGCTATAGCCTACTGGTATGCGGGTGGGGGCGACCGCGCGAAGATGCGCAACTTGTGGCCGCTTACTCTTTATCGCCTGTCTCGTAGTAACCTCAGCTGTACATGGATCAACGATGGCCGTCTATATAGCCCGTTATCCGGGCAGGCCCGCGAGCACGTGCAGAGAGCGTGCTGTGAACTTCCATTGTGTCAATGCAGGAGTAAATGATAGATAGAACTCAGACTGCGAAACCTCCCGGACATATCGCCTTTCGGAATAGTGGCCAAGGACACCCGAGCCGTTGCGGAATCGGCAGTCAACGCCCCATTGATTATGGCCCGGACACGATAGTAATAGGTTTTGTCTTTTGCAAGCCCAAAAATGTCAACCCATGAGACATTCCCAACAGGTTTATCGTCGTAACCCGGCACCAGTGACATGAACTGCGGGTCCGTGGCCAGATCTATCCGGTACTCATCCACTCCCCCGCCAAGGGCCTCCCATTCTGCCTTGAAGCCATCGGCCCACACAGCAGATGCTCCGAGACCGACAACCCGCATGAATCTGGCAATCTCGGCGACATGAACTTCTCCTTCGCTAATCCAGGCGATGTGATTCTGACTGATAACTGGCGAAAGGTCGTCACGGGAATTATCAGTGATTCTCGAATATCCCCCGGAGAGCGAGAAAAGAAAAATCTCCCGGTCTGTGCCGTCACTACGGGCCAGGACATTCTGCCGGCCTTCAGAGGAAGGGCTGTGCTCCCAGTCAAATTTCTCCGGGGCCGGTCGCGCTGCCGAAAAATCTGCGTTTAAATCATAGATCCAGTGAGTTACAGCACCGTCGCTGGTCTCTTGCGTCCAGAGTACATACTGCGTATTGATATGAGGTGTTCCGCAGTCCATTGCGGGGTCCGAAATAACCATCGGACCACTCTGGTTGGCAGCATCGTACAACATGATACGGGCCGGTTCATAGGAAACGGCAACAAGTTGTGAAGCCCAGACAACACGGCCATTTGCAACTTCTGGAGCAAAATTGTCGCCGTTATCCGCCAACGAGATCTCTCTTCCTCCCACAGGGCTGCCGCCCGAAATCCGGTACAGAAAGATCCGGTTACCTCTGCCATGAACATGTTTTTGCCAGACCACATAATCCCCATCCGTCTTCGGCAGGATATCATCACTGTCGTCATCCGTAAGCTGAATCACGGTCAGTGTCTTCAGATCACAAAGAAAGACCTCCCAGTCAGCGGTACCGGAAGTACTCCCGGCCAGGCCACCTTTTGCCTGCCAGACCAGGGTCATTCCATGCAACATGGGAAAAGAGTTCACCGAAAGGTCGGGAAAAACAGAGCTGTCCCAAAGCTCGCCCGTATCGGCTTTCAGTATCGCGGGTGAGCATAGGGAAAAAAAGGCGACCAGCGAACAAAACATACAGAATCGTAATTTCATCAATTCATTTCCCTAGTTACGATAAGCAACCATGCATTGACGACACAATGCCCTATAAAAACGAGGTACACGTTCAGCAACACGCCATCTGCACGCGCTCGCGGGTAGCCCCTCACGAGATGACCAACCACCGGTTTTTTCAACCACAGTGCTGTAAGCGCTCTCGGAGGACGCAGATGTGTGCAGGCATGCCTGACCGCTATATCCTACCTCTGTGGCCAGGCAGCCCCATCTGTTCCCTTGTTTCTGATATGCATCCATTCATGTCAATGTGCCCAGCTGAACATTTCAGGCGGCTCAGGAACGTTACCAGGTGATCGGGTCGCTGCCTCCAAAAGCACCCAAATCATTACCGTCATCGCCGCTGTTTTTAGCCGGAGAATCGGATGCGAGGCGATAATCTTTTGCAGCACGATCAATAAATCGCGGATCGGCGAACAGCTCGTGAGGATTACCGGTGAAACCACATCCAGATATCTGAGGAGGAACAAAGGTCAACGTGCCGTTATTGCCGTAATAGAGGTTGTAATCCCGCTGGCTGGAACAGACAGCATCCCGGATACCGGCTTTTTTATTATAGGCTGTGATATTGTTTTTTATGACACGGGGCATCTGTCCCGGATCACGCAACGGCGGGTCATAAAAATTGCGGGTCTGTCCTGTGGCCGGATCGACCGTGGTGTTGATGTCGTCATAGACGATGCCGCCGCCCCGGTCGTCATCGGTCGAAACAACATGGGAGCCGTTATCCACCACAGTGTTATTGGTGATCTCCGTAATCCCCCAGACAGTTACAAAAGGAAAGGGCCCATAGGGATCGGTCGTGTCCCCGGAAAACCGTATGCCGCTTCTGGAATTGTCGTAGACCAGGTTGTTTGTAATGACCCCTGCAGCATGATCCAGCCGCATACCGGAACGATTACCATGGATCTTGTTGCGCCGGATGGTCAGATAGGCAGGGCCGCGGAACCTGTCGAATGCAAGGATAGAGGGCTGGTTATCAGGATCGGGAGGATAGGTGCCTGACCAGTCGCCGGTGAAGATCCCTGCCCCGGTAGGATGCGTATGGATATCATTGTCCGTGATGACCGCGGTACAGTTTTTGAAAAATGCTATACCGGAACCCATATTCTGATGAATTGTATTGCCGTTGATGGTGATCAGGCCGGAGACCCAATCGACAACGGCAATGCCCGCCTTGGCATTGCCGTGGATATCGTTGCCGGTTATGAGCGCGGGCTGCGATTCAGGGAACCCGTTGAGGCGGGAATTCTCAAACACATAGAAGGTGATGCCGGAGACATCATTGTTATAAATTTCATTTCCCGGGCCAATGGTCAGCTCGGACGCTCCACCGATATTGATTCCCGACTCGCCATTGTCGTGGATACTGTTTGTGCGTATATGCGGCGTCAGGGTACTCGTGTCGATCAGCAGGATGCCGGCCCGCCGGTTCCCCACAATGGTATTGTTTTCAATACTGGCCTGGCTGATCCGAAACATCCGTATACCGCTGCCCTTCTCATCGCTTCCGGACCCATTATTGGCTATGTAATTGCCTTTCGCCAAAGTATTGCCGCCAATTATGACACGGTTGGTGTCGCCGCTTGCCGCGTTGAAATAGATGCCAGCCGTTCCGTGACCGGTGATGGTATTGCCCTGGATGGTGACCGTACTGTTGACAATGGTGCCTATCCAGTGCGTCGTGATTCCTGCATCGAGGGTATTGATGATGGTGTTGTTGATAATGTTGGCAACCACTTGCCCATTGAGCCTGATCCCCGACTTGGCGATATTGCCGCCAGGAGAATTGGCGCCTTTGATTTCACAGTTTTGGATGGTGATATTGGCAGACCCGTCATAGACCCTGATCATGGCTGCACTGCCATTGGACACACCGGTGGCATCAAGGATGAAGCCGTCCAGCGCGCAATCGTCGACACCTTCGAACTTAACCAATGTTTTGAAGGTGGCCACGATCACGGGCTTGGCAGCCTGGGCCTTGCGAACGTTGACACCGGTTTTCATGTAAATCCGTTCCGCGTAGGAGCCGGGATACACCAAAACTTCGTCACCACTGACAGAGGCATCAATGGCATCCTGGATGGAGCAGTAAGGATCGTTCGATGTTCCTGTTCCGTTGTCGGGGCAGGCATCGTCATCGACATAGATGGTGGCGGAACGTGCCAACGGGACAAGACAAAAGAACAGCATGGAAAGAACAAGGACTCTAACGGCTAGTCCGGTTACCCGTAACATCGTGTTACCAATGCTCATGGCGTTATTCCTTTTCTGATTAGTGCGTTACGGCGTAATTTCTGCCACAAAAAACAAGGAATTTTTCTGGCGCAACGTAGGAGCCTGCCCGTAACTGATCACAGGGTATGCAAGGTCACGATTTTTCAACCTCGTTTTTGTAAGCGGTCTCAGGCGCCGCAGGTTCGTGCAGGCGATCCTGGCCGCTATAGCCTCCTACTATGCGGACAGGAGCAACCGTGCGAAGATGCGGTACCTGTGACCGCTTACGCCTGCCCCTGCGGGCGATTGGTGGCAATACCTGTGCCGTGATTATCGCTCCCCGGGCGTGCTCCCACCCTCTTGGGGTACGTTCGGGCAAAGCCTGCGTTGGATATTATGTTACTCCATTCTAACGCCTCGTTTACCGCAAAAGTAACATCGTGATGCCGGACATGGCAGCAGCGGTCGAGTTGGATGCCGAAGAAGGGATAGCTGGCCGGACCAGTTGAAAACTCGAGGACAGATCGTGTCCGGTTTTCATACGCCAGGCGGCAAAATTCAGCCACGAATCACAGGACCAGCCACTGGTCACGCAAAAGGTTGCGGGATCAGTTGCAAGGTAGGCATTGTGATCAATATCATGGGGAAGATCACCAGTCCCGGGAAGGGCATTGATCACCATAAACAGCTTCTGGCTACCTGTGGCGGCCACGGTATTCGCACGTACGGTGCAATCAGAAGCATTCGCGGTGACCGGGAAGAAGATGAACTGGGCCGATTGCCAGTAGCCACTGCCGTTATACCTGACGCGGTTACCAGTCACGGTGTGTCCCTCGCCTGCCAAGACAATGCCGCCCATGGAATTGCTTTCAACCGTGTTATCGACAATGGTCACCGGCAGACTGCCATTGTCCACCATGATACCGGAACTCTGCAACTCTCCGGAACCACCATACCTGACCGTATTGCCCTGGACCAGGTTGTCAGCGCCTGCCATAAAGAAATATATTCCACCTGAGTCATATGCAAAAACATTACCATGCTCAATGGTGTTGTTTTTGAGAATATTACTATCTGCATGTTGATCCGGGTTATCACGGCTCAAGGCGATACCGGCGGCGCCAGGATACAAAATTGTATTGCCGGTGACAGAATTGGAATTTGCGAGAAAGAGGCCTATGCCGTTGACCAGCACCGATTCGACTCGATTGTCTTTCACGGTGCAATGGTCCGATTCCTGCAAAAGAATGCCGACCTTAGCTCCGCGGCTCCCGGTTGTGCTGACGTGGAGATCCTGCAGCGCCACATTGTTACAGGATATCAAATGAACAGCCGTTTCCGTAAACCCCCGGATACTGATATCCTGTATCCGGAGATACCGCTGTCCCACAATCTTGATCCCTGACGCCAACAGTCCAACTTCCACATCATGCGCAGCAGGGTCGTTCTCAGAATAGAGATAGACTGCCTTCTCGCTGTCATTCCAGTACCACTGCCCGGTCCGGGTTAGCCCCTGTGGGTCGGTCAGCGGGCCACCGGGAGATCCCACGATCAGATTCAGCTTTTCTTCCCTGCCACCCTTACTCTGGCGAACCTCCACAGGAGTGGAATCGCGCCAATAGTACCGAGGATCACAAAAAAAAGTTATCCCCGAAAGTCTCTTATCAGCCACATCAACGCTGGTAACCCAGAAGTTGGCATAGCGGCCTTGGGTCTGCAGAAGGATAGCACCGGGATGTACCGAGACGACCGGAGAATCTGTCGTGAATTGCAGGGTGGTAATGGCAGGGTAAGGCACGCCGTCATAAATCAGCAGACCCGGATCCTGATTCAAGGCAGGAGCCGTGCCCTTATACAGGTTGCCCTCCACCTGCTGCCAGGAGATTGTGTCACCATACGTGCCGTCAAGAACAGGGGGAGAAGCGGCTGCATCGCCATAAGCACCCACTATGATGGGATTGGCATCGCTTCCGGAAGAAGACAGCCTCAGGCCCTCGTGCCAGGTATCACCTCGCTTGAACAGTACACGGTCACCAGGGTTGAAAGCACTGCTCGAGCGGTTGACCTTGGCTACACTCTTCCAGGGTGAAGTCTCGGCCGTACCGCTGTTGCTGTCATCACCAGTTGAACTGACGTAGTAGATCTTTGGCTCAGCAGCATGAACCCAACCTGCCGTCAGAACCAAGGAAACAAACAACAGGATTGAGCAACCCCATGTTGCCCGATACAGATATTGCAAAAAATGTGTAGCAAGAGAATCAGTCATAATATTCAAATGTTCCGCCGGTTCCATTCCGGACCGGGAAGAAAAGCCAGTCTGGCAAGCAGCATCAGAAAAAAAAAGGTCGTAAAGAAGGGCCTGGTGATTGGCGCCACGGCCAGAGCGAGGTTGCAGTAAAGCCACAAGAGTGACACCATGATAAAAATATATTCGCCATACCAAAGGGAAAGGAGGTACGCGCGAGCAAGGGCCGCCAGCAGGAAAAAAATCAAAACTGTCGCCCCGACAACTCCCAGTCCCATGAGGGCATCGAGATAGCCTGAATGGACAGAATTCGGCATCCAGCCAACATTACGATAAACAGTCTCCATATGTTTCGGACTGATAAATGTATTGAAACCATAGCCGATGAGGGGCCGCTTTAGTGCCCACCTGAAGCACTCCTCCCACAAAAGAGTCCGTCCGGTCAACGTACTGACCGATTCCCGGGCCGCCTCGCCTCTGCCAAGAGTCCCCGCCTGTCCAGTATAATATAGCAACCGGTTGCCCAGAGAGAGATAGGCCAGACAGAGGACAATAATCGGCACGAGAATCAGCAGGGTTTTCTTTATTCCCGAAAAAGTCAGAAACCCGTACAGTGCCATGCAGACGATGGTGGACGCCACGGCCAGCCGGGTCTTGGTGAGTATCAGAAAGACAAAGGCGAACAGAATCACGAACCACAAGAACGTACGCCTGATTCCATGCTTCTCATCAGTTGCCAGGAAACCGGCAGCAAGGACAAGAACACTGCAGTTCCATCCCATGGCCACGGCATGAAACAGGCCACTGAAACGCCACAGTTCGTTTACCGGTTCCAGGGTGTGCAAGCGTAGTTCATTGCCCACGCCAAGGACCAGGGTGGCGCCGGCAACCAGAACAGTCAGCCATGCCTGCTCACGCAGAGAATAGCGAATCGCCACGGCATAAGCTGCCAGCCAGAGGATAAATGCCGTCACCACCCTCCGTAAGGTGAAGAGGGTATCAATGGACCACGTCAGACTGAGCAACGACCAGGCAAGATACAAGACAAGAAACCAGCCGACAGGAAAATTCAGGCGAAATCGGTTCCTGGTCCGGGAAAGAAGAAAGACGGCAAAACCGGCCAGCATCACCATGCCAAGCCGACGCGCCATATTTCCTCTGTGGATGTTGACAATGGCATCGTGGATGCTGGCGGCAGGCATACCATTCAAGACAAGATCGGGCCAGGAGAAATCAAACGGCGTTGTCAGGGCAAAAACAACGAACAACCAGAAAAAAGCGGGCCAAATCAATTTCCAGCGCTCCTGCCCATGGGCATACACTTCATTCATTGAGCCTTACCTGCCTGGAGTTTCAAACGTATTGCTCTCGAAAAAATTCGCAATGATCACCTTGCCCATACCCATCTTCATAATAAAGCAACTGCAAGCAGAATGCCATCCGCATAAATCGGCATGGCGGGCCCCGGATACCAAATCCAAGACGCTGCGAAAAAATAAGCCGAAACCTTTGCCAGATGCCACCGCTACAATCACCGCAGGCAAAAATTTTCTAGATTCCAGCTTCTGGCGATCCTACCAGCGGCTGCCGGGCCGACCTCGCCAGAGTTCCACCACCACGATCTTAAGACGCCAGAGGAGGAACAAGGGCGCGGAAAACAGTGCCAGGTATACCTTTGTCCCGGCCCTGGCCGAGACCAGGCCGACGCCGGTATAGGTAACCAGGAGCAGGATGCTGGCGAGCCACACGTATCGAGCAGAGGGAGCGTACCCGTCCCAGCGGCAGGAAAACAGGGCAAACCCGATGACAATGAGTAAAAAGAGGATCGCA
>CAZURY010000023.1:0-9552 GCA_964623145.1 uncultured Desulfobulbus sp.
CGGGCTTTAAATTGTAAAGATGGGTGATTCTGTCGCTCAGGCAAAGGCCTTATCCAATGTCTTTGCCATCTTTGTTGTAATAATCTCGTCAATATGCTCCCTGGTCCATATCTTATCCTTTCGGATTGCCTTGGCCGCATTGCCATAACTGATACGACTCTTCATGCTGGAAAGAAACTCAAGCCCCTTTTCAAGACGGCTGTGCAACTCTTCCTCACTCAATCCTTCCGCCTTACCGATGGGACCAAGTTCTTTCATCTGCTCGGTAAATTCGGTTATCAACTGGACAAAACGAGGCGCTTCAGCAGCTGATGCCCATTGCAGATCATACCGCTCTTTTCGAATTCCAATTTCGTCCAGCACCCTGTGGAGAAGACTTTCAGCGCCCATTGCATCATAATTACCAACCTGGTAATGGCATTCGCCAAGTTGTCAGCCGCCGGTGAATATGCCGTCAGCGCCTTCAAGAAATCCACGCAGGATAAAAGAAGGGTCCACCCTGCCGGTACACATAACCCGTATGGTACGCAGATTGGGCGGGTACTGAAAACGCGACACCCCGGCCGCATCAGCTGCTGCATAACAGCACCAGTTACAAAGGAATCCCAGTATCCTGGGGTTGTATTCATCACTCATATCTTACACCTCAGCGGTTTCTTTTTCTGTAGCCTTACCAAAGGCCTCTATCTGAGAAACAATCTGCTCATTGGTAAATCCGCCCATGGAAATAGCAAAAGTCGGGCAGTGACTTGCACAAATGCCGCAGGCCTTACAAGAGGCGGCAATTGTTCTGGCTTTTCGCCGCTTACCCACCTTGATCATTTCAATGGCTGCAAAGGGGCACAGACTGACGCACAGACCACAGCCTATACATGCCTTCTCATCAACCGATGAGACAATGGGATCAACCGACACGGATCCCTTGACCAAAGGGATTGCTGCTTTGGCGGCAGCAGCCTGGGCCTGGGCAATGGTTTCGTCAACGGGTTTGGGTCCATGCGCCAGACCACAGACATAGACTCCGTCCACCGGCAGTTCAACCGGTCGAAGCTTGACATGGGCCTCAAGAAAAAATTTATCATCGGTCAGCGGCGCTTTGAGCAGTTTACTCAAATCCTCGGTTCCGTCAGGAACGATACCAACCGAAAGGGCAAGCAGATCCGGTGTCAGGTCAATGTCTTCCTGCATGAGTGAATCAAAAAACCTGACATGCAGACGACGGCCCTTTTCATAGACCTCGGGCTTATTTTTCAGTTCATAGGGAATAAACAACACGCCTTTGAGCCTGGCTTCACGATAGCTGTCCTCGGCATAGCCATAAGTCCGCATATCACGATACAGGACAATAACCTGGGAATCAGGATTAATTTCCTTGATCTGCAGGGCATTTTTTACAGCATGGTTACAACAGACCTTGGAACAATAGTTCAGGTCATCGCCCCTGGATCCGGCACATTGAATCATAACCACCGAGTCCGGCGCCCGGTTTTTTGCCTTCCCGGCGAGACGTTTTTCAAGTTCCTGCTGGGTAAGAACTTTGTTATTCTTTCCAAGCAGGTACCCTTCCGGTCGATGCTCATGCCCACCGGTGGCAAGAATCACAACACCATGGTCAACAGTGTGCTCTTTTTTATTCTTTCCTGTTCCGGCAGCAATGACCGAAGAAAAGTTACCGATAAAACCGGAACTCTGAACTATCTCGGCATTTACCAACACGTCAATTTTCTTGTTCTTTTTGACCTGGGCAACCAGTTTTTTCAGATGAAGAGCTGTCTCGCTGCTGCTTAAGGTATGGTTGAGCAGGCCAAGGTTGCCCCCAAGGGCCTTCCCCTTTTCAAGCAGTACAGATTCAAAGCCCTGCTCTGCCATGGTCAGGGCAACGACCATACCGGCAATACCACCGCCGACAATCAGAGCCCTGGGAGTGACCGGCACTGTCTGTTCCGGCAAGGGCTTGAGCTTACGGGCCTTGGCTACGGCCATTCGTACCAGATCCTGAGATTTATCCGTTGCCGCATCAGGTTCCCCGGCATGGACCCAGGAGCACTGATCTCGTATATTGACCATCTCGACCAGACAAGGGTTTAACCCGGCATCCTTCAAGGTTTCCTGAAAGAGCGGTTCATGGGTACGCGGCGAGCAGGCGGCAATCACAACCCTGTTCAGGTTATGGGCGATAATGGTCTTTTTCAACGTTTCCACCGCGTCCTGGGAGCAGGAATAAAGGGAATCGGTGTGATAAACCACTCCTTCCATATCAGCGACCGAATCTTCAACCCGGTGGACATCAACCACGGAACTGATGTTTATACCGCAGTGGCAGACAAACACCCCTATCCTCGGCTCATCGGTATCTGCTTTTTCTTCGGGATAGTCCTTATGGATAATTCCCTGGCCACGTTGCTTTTCCAAAAGTCCTGCCGCAATACCGGCGGCAGCGGAAGCCTGGGTTACGGACTCCGGAATATCCTTTGGCCCTTGAAAGGCGCCGGCAACAATCACCCCTTCCCGGTCAGTTGCCAGGGGATGAAAGGTATCGGATTTGGCAAAATTATATCGGTTGAGTTCAATACCGGTAATATCGGCAATACCTTTGGCGTCCCGTGGAGATTCAAGACCAACGGACAGGACCACCAGATCAAAGGGCTCAAATTCGTGGCTGCCGTCCAGGGTGGAATAGGTTAACTGCAGCCGGTTGTTCCAGGGAGTGATGTCACCGACCTTGGCGCGGACAAATTTGATATCCATTGACTCCGCCCGTTGCCGGGCCTTATCAAATTCCTTGCCCTGAGTCCGGATGTCCATATAATAAATGGTGATATCCACAGCCGGATCATGTTCCTTGGCTACCATCGCCTCCTTGATCGCATACATGCAGCAGACAGAAGAACAGTATCCGTTGTCGCACCCCAGATCACGAGAACCCACACACTGAATAAAGGCAATTCTCTCGGGATGTCTGCCGTCGGAAAAACACTTAACCTCACCCATAAAGGGTCCGGACGCGGTTGTCATCCGCTCAAATTCAAAGCTGGTTACGACATCGGGATGGTGACCGTAACTGAATTTTGCCAGTGTATCCGGGTCAATCTTGCCAAAACCAGGTGATAAAATAACAGCGCCAATATTGAGCTCAATCTCTTTTGGTTTCTGGTTGAAATTTATCGCATGGCTCTGACAGACCGGCACACAGATCTGGCAGGTGTCGTGCTGCAGGTGCAGGCATGAAGAAGGATCAATGTAATAGGTGGCAGGCACGGCCTGGGCATAATCAATGTGGATGGGACGTGTTAATGACAGCCCTTCATTATAGGGATCCACATGATGCCGTGGACAGTATTGGGTACATAATCCGCAGGCCGTACAGGCGTCAGCATCAATATAACGAGGGCGCTGACGAATTTTTGCCGTAAAATCACCTGCTTTTCCATCCAATGCCAAAAGATCCGCATTGGTCAGCATTTCTATATTTGGAGACCGACCGGCCTCTACCAGCTTAGGCGCCAGTATTCAGAGAGAACAGTCATTGGTTGGAAAAGTCTTATCAAGCTGGGCCATGACCCCGCCGACCACAGCAGATTTTTCCACCAGATAAACATAGTAACCAAGCTCGGTCAGGTCCAGGGCGGCCTGTACACCGGCAATACCTCCACCGACAACCATAACTGATCCGGCCCTGTGTTCCATTCCTTTTCCCATTACAATCTCCAGAGTAAATTTACTATAATTCTTGTGTCCCCTCCAGCCCGGATCTTTCACAAAGGTCGTAGCGAAACCCGTGAATGATCCGGGCTGTCAGGGGAATCTGTTCCGGCCTGTCTGTGTCTATACAGGCGCCTTGGTTTTCTTTTTAATTCTAACCGCGCAAACTTTGGCCTCAGCAATCTTGCACTTTGGATCAAGGGCATCATTGGTCAGCAGATTTGCCGCCGCTTCCTTGTAATGAAACGGTATAAAGACCAGACCCTGATTTACTCGCCGGGTGATACGAACCGGCAGGGTAATTTTCCCTCGTCGTGAACAGGCCTGTACTATCTCGCCATCCTCCAGCTTCAACTCATCGGCATCCTTGGGATGCATTTCCACATACGGTGCAGGCGCCGCCCCTTCAAGGACTTCGGACCTCCTGGTCATGGTTCCGGTATGATATTGATAAAGCACGCGGCCGGTGGACAACACCAGGGGATACTCATCATCCGTAGTCTCATCCGGTCCCTTCCATTGAATAACGGTAAAAACGGCTTTCCCGTGGGGGAATCCCTTTTCGTGCAGAGTCGGGGTGCCGGGATGTTTCTGATCAGGACACGGCCACTGCAGACCACCGGATTCCAGCCGTTCATAACTCATGCCTGCCATTGCCGGCCAGCAGCGGGTTATTTCGGCAAAGGTAGCCGATCCATCCATTGTCGAATGGTGTCCGTTACCGATCATCCTCGTCGTTACCTGATTGATGATGGTTAGATCATCCATGGCATTGCCCGGCGGCGGCACAGCCTTGCGTACTCGTTGTACCCTGCGCTCGGTATTTGTAAAAGTACCATCTTTTTCCGCAAAAGAGGCGGCCGGTAAAACCACATCGGCAAGCTCAGCTGTCTCTGTCAGAAAAATATCCTGCACAACAAGAGTATCCAGCTGTTGCAGCGCTTTTTTGACATGGGAGCTGTTGGGATCACTTAAAACAGGATTCTCACCCATGATCCACATACCCTTCAATTTACCATCCAGGATAGCGGCAGGCATTTCGGTTGCTGTCAGCCCGGGCCTGGATGAAAGCGGAGTACCCCATAATTCCTCAAATTTCTTTTTATTGTTCTCATCGTCAACACGTAGGTAACCGGGATAAAGAACAGGATTGCACCCCATGTCACTTGCGCCCTGTACATTATTCTGGCCGCGAAGTGGATTGATCCCGGCGCCAATCTTCCCAAGGTTGCCGGTTAACAGGGCAAGATTCGCCAGTGCGCAGACGTTGTCAGTACCGGAAGTATGCTGGGTAATACCCATTGTATAATAAATCCCGGCCCGATCAGCCTGCGCATACATCCTGGCAGCCGCCTCAATATCCGCAGCCGGGACCCCGGTAATTGTCTCCGCCCATTCAGGGGTGCAACTCTCAACGGATTGCCTGAATACCTCGAAGTTCTCAGTTCGGCTTGCGATATACTCAGTATCTTCAAGACCATCACGAAGAACAACATGGCATAGGGCGCTGATCAGGGCGCCGTCACTTCCGGGTTGCTGGCGTAACCACATGGCAGCATCTTTGGTTAGATCAATCCTGCGTGGATCGGCAACAATGAGCCGAGCTCCTTTCTTTACCGCCTGGCGCATACGAATACCGATAACAGGATGGGTCTCAGTTGTATTGGAGCCAATCACCAGAAGGACTTGGTTATCAACAATACTCGCAATGGTATTTGTCATTGCCGCTGAGCCTAGAACCGTGACCAGACCGGTCACCGTTGGGCTGTGTCAGTATCTTGCGCAGTGGTCGACATTATTTGTCCCCAGGGTTGAGCGAAAAAACTTCTGGAATGCGTAATTTTCTTCAACGGTACACCTGGCCGATGAAAGGCCTCCCAGGGCATCGGCTCCATGCTCACCAAGAATCCGGGCAAAACGACCGGACATGAAATCCAGGGCCTGTTCCCAGGTTGCCGGTTCAAGAATTCCACCCTTTTGTCGACGAATAAGTGGCGTTTTCAACCGATCAGGATGCTGGATAAATGCATGCCCGAATCTGCCCTTCACACAGAGATCTCCATAATTAGGGGCTGCGGTGTCATCTGCGGTAGCCTCCAGTATGGTCTTTCCCTTAACCTTGAGATCTATCTGGCAGCCGGTGCCGCAATAGGGACAGGTTGTACGAATAGTGTCAACATGCTCGGACTGGACGGGAACTATTCTATTTTTCTTGTTCAAAGCGCCGGTGGAACAGTTGTCCACACAGTTGCCGCAGGAAACACAGTTCTCGTTGAAAATGATCTCCAGCCCAACCGGCCGCCCCTTGTCATCAAAGGATTCAGCCTTCAATTCCAGTGCATCATACTTGCAGGAACGCACACAGCGAGTGCAGTAAATACATTTATTGCGATCAACGCGTATGGCGCCATGGGCTTCGTCAATGGGATAGAGCGGCACCTTGCCCATGCCGGTCTTATTAATATTGACATTAAAGGCAATATCAAGTCGTTTCAGATCACAACGATCAAACGCCGTACAACCACAGGAAAGGCAGCGTTTGGATTCCCGGTGGGCCATTTTTTCGGTGAACCCGAGTTTTACTTCATCAAAATCCTGAATACTGACCTCGGGTGGCCGCTCCGGCATTTTTTCCCGCAGTTTGATCTCGACATTATCGAAATTTTTCAGCGCCACATCATCAAAAGACCGGCCACGTGTAAAGTTAAACCGACTCTCTGCCGCTTCCTTTGGCACACCCATGACAAAAGAATGGATATTGGCAGCTGCTCTGCGGGCGGAAACAACAGCCTGAATGACTGATTTTGGTCCGGTTGCGGCATCGCCTCCGGCAAAGACTCCCTCAACACTGGTCTGCGATGATCGGGGATTGGCGACAAAGGTTCCTCTTGGTGAAATTTTCAAGGCCTGTTCCAATTCACCGCCCGGCATACTTTCTTCAACAGCCAGTTGCCCGAGCGAGCTTACCACCGTATCGACAGAGATGGAGTTCCCGGAATCGGGGATGGGAATGGGTTCCCGCTTGCCCCGTTTGTCCGGTTCGCCAAGTTTCATCCGAATCAGATCAAGTTTCAGGCGACTGCCGGTTTCACTTACACCGCAGATACCAACGGGAGAGGCCATGAGCAGAAACTGAACGCCCTCTTTTTCTGCTTCCCTGATGTTCCGTTGATTGGCAGGCATTTCAATACGAGCACGGGGGTAAATAACGGTAACCTGCTGCACGCCCAGACGTCGCAGGCTTCGGGCAACTTCCATGGCAATATTATTTCCGCCGATAACAGCAGCGCTTTCACCCAGGTCAAGTTTTATACCTTCATTAACCTTATGCAGAAATCTGGTAGCGCTATAGACATGAGAACGATCAGTGCAGGGGACATGCATGGGTTGATCAATGGTGGCGCCGATGGCAATAAAGGTGGCATCAAAACCCATGTCCTGTAGTTCCTGGAGAGTAAAATCCCGTCCCCAGTGTTGACTGAGCCGAATATTGATTCCCATCCTGAGGATAGTATTAATCTCATAGTTGAGAACATCTTTGGGAATTTTATACTCGGGAAAACCGTAACGAAGAGCGCCTCCGAGCTGTGACTCAGACTCAAAGATTGTCACTTCATGTCCTTTGCGGGTCAGAAAAAAAGCTGCTGTCAGACCGGCCGGCCCACCCCCTATCACAGCGATTCTTTTTCCGGTGGGCTTATCCTTGGGTATGCCGAGATCAATCTTGTTGGCCATGCACCAATCGGCAACAAAACGTTTAAGGTGATTAATGGAAACCGGTTCGTCCACAAGAATACGACGGCAGCGGGTTTCACAGAACCGGGGGCAGACCCGGCCGACGGAAAAGGGAACAGGGTTACGCTCCATAATAAGCCGCAGGGCTTCCTCATATTCACCCTTGGCAACGTGGGCAATATAACCCTGAACATTAATCTGACCGGGACAGGTAAGATTGCATGGCGCTTTGCAATCACCGAAATGGGTCTGGGACAATACGGCCAGACGTTCCTGACGGTGGGCAATAACATCATTGGAATTGGTATGAATTTCCATACCATCCTGCGCCAAGGTCACACAGGCTCGAAAGAGACCTTCGGTGGCAAGGCTGGAGCGCAGATTGTAATGCTCATAATCAACAATCTGCACCACACATATTTCACACGGCTGATCAGCGACAGTTCCCGGAAGATAACAGAGCGTGGGTATGGTCAGTCCGGATCGTTTCGCCACTTCCAGGATGGTTAATCCCTTTTCGGCAATGATTTCATTTTCATCTATGGTAACTGTGACTGTGGCCATAAAAAATTTGTCTGTGAAAAATCAAAATGACAAGAAGATGCAATTTACCCGCCGTTGCCCCATGCTCTGGTTTCTCAGGAGGATGGTTTCCATTCCTTGAGAAATGCGGGCAGATGACCCGCCTCTCGCGGTCCGATAATAATTGTCCAGTCAGGCAACTCCTCTTCAAGTTCACCTTTTATGGTTGCCAGATATCCGGGTATGATCAATTCATGGTGCTTAACCTTGTCGCCTATGCCTGATTTGTTGACAAAGGAGGCAATAAGATCAGCGCCGAACTTACCGGCGGCCCAGGCTGTCAGTACGGACAACCCCTCGGTGTCCTTGATGAGCAGCCATGAAGGAACCTTTGAGCCTTCAATTTCTCCGGAAACAATAAAATAGGTGAGAGAAAAATTGCAGGTAATAAGGACAGGTGCATTCTCATCAGGCCCGGTGATGGGGTAAATATCCTCCTGAACCACCATCGGTCGTTGTGGATCGGTATAGAGATTGAGCTGCTCAAGTAACAACGGGAACAACACATCGCCCTGAATATCGGAGAGCACTACAATACCCGCATATTTAGCCATCAGAACCGAGGCGATCATCGCCTCCATCATCAGGTCATCGGTCATTTCACAGGGAAAGGTGATGGTGGGAAAACCAAGCGGTTTGAACTTTTCCTTTATTGCGGAACGACGAGCAACGACATTGTCTTCAAAACAGCCGCGCATGGTCCTGGCGCCGGTATCAATCACCATTTCCTTGACACCGGCATCAACCAGCTTACCGGACAGTTCAACCAACTCGTCAAGATTGGAGCCCTTGACTCCGATGGGTGCGTTGACATCTTTGCCAAGCGCGGCAAAAGCGTCAAGATTGTCTGCTGTCGCACCATAAAGCAAGGGCGTACGGTCACCACAGACGGCTGCGGCGGCCTTCAAATTTTCCGTATTTTCCGACATCAGTATAACTGCCGCCTTGGGAAGCTCTGCTATGACCTTTTCCGTAAGAGCAGTAAAAGCAGCACCGTCACCGGTATCTTTTAATGCCACAAGATTAGCTCGCATATATACGCCGACCCGCTCATACTCCATGGCGTTAAAACGCTTGATCTTTCCTTCAATTGAAGCGGTATCTTCATCGGCCTTCATTAAAATGGCAATGCCGGTCGCGTGCTCAAAGCGTTTTTCATGCCGAAAAAGGCAGGTCTCACCACCGGAAACAAATTTCGAATCACCGGAACCGATTGAAATAGTACGAATCGGCGGGGCAGATGCTTCGCCAATGGTCGCCTTTGCCTCGTCACTTACATAGGGGCATGTTTCGATCTCGGTCTGGCCGGCGGCAACTTTCATGGCAAAAGCCAGACAGGTGGGGATGCCACATTCGCCGCAATTCTTTTTGGGCAGCATCTTGAGAATCTGAATACCGGTTAACGCCATTGTATCTCTCCTCCTTACGCGTATCGCAAAAACCGGTCGGATTCTTCCCGGGCCGGCAACTGATAACAAATAGTTCCTCTCCAATCATCTGTAACCTTGCAGCTGGCAGACGACTTTTATAACA
>CAZURY010000023.1:9652-12574 GCA_964623145.1 uncultured Desulfobulbus sp.
ATAGTTCCTCTCCAATCATCTGTAACCTTGCAGCTGGCAGACGACTTTTATAACAGGTAACTTGAAAAACGAAGAATCTTCGTTGAAGATCAAGGCATGCGGATAATTATTTCCCAGTTATCTAATTAATATTCCAAAGATATTTTTTTCTATAACGCCTTAATCATACAAAATACAATTTTTCAAGGTGCAACAGTACAACTTCATCAACATCGACATGGACACCAACAATCCAGGTGGCTTCACTGCCAGGTTTATAGTAGATCCTGCAGGGCTGTTCTTTTTTCAATTTGACCTTATAACCAACATCGTGGTCAAGCCGGATGTAAGCCCGGACTACCGGTTTTCAGGTCACAGCAACAAAGAGCCATAAAAAGAGCTGATATCCTTGTCCTGTTGACAGATATTTTCAAAGAATGGCAGATCAACCGGAACAGTTCACCGCTATCGGCAACTACCATGAATTACCGATGCTTTTGGTAAAAGTCCAGCAGCACGTCAGCTGTGCGTGATTATGGCCGGCCGTCAGATAACCGAACCTGCGAGACTTCGATAGCCCACTATGCGGCCGCCGCGAGCAGGGAAGCGAGGCACGAGACTCCGGATAGTCTGCTGCTGAATTTTTACGATCAACCAATGGCCGTATCCATTTCAAGAGCGGGATGACCTTTTTCCTTGAGAAAAACAAGAATTTCCTCCTCTGTGGTCCCCTGCTCTTCAGTGGCAATCATATCAAAGAGTTCCGGCATGCCGATTTCTTCACAACGCTGGCGCAGTTTATCACCAATTTCCTCTTTCAGCATCTTGGGCAGCCAGACAACACGCTTAAGCCCTCCTTCTGCCATAAATAATTTACGACTGGTCATATAATGTTTGGAAACACCCATAAAACCCGGTGTCTGCATACCTCCACCAGCCATACCGGCAAGAGTGGTAAACTTCATGCCGGACGGGGTCATGCCACGATAGTCCCGGTTCACTACCATGATGCCGTTACACTGCGGTAGCATGGCGGCAATGGCCTCAAAACAGCCACAGGCGGTCATGGGGTTGTTCATCAGCGAATAGCAGCTTACCTCTGTCACGGCGCCACGGGATGCCTGGGCGACAAACTCATTAATACCTGTATAATAACCATTGGCCTCATCGGTGCATTCACCCTTTTCAATGGGCTGGTTGGGGCCGGTGGGGTTGATTTGAAATGAAGCCTTGCCGTCGAGCCAGTTATAAGCGCCACACATGCCGATCCTCTCAGGAGTTATGACGCAGACATGGCTTGGAGCAAAGGATTGACACAGGGTGCAGGAATAAAAGACATCTTCAGTTTCATCAGTCATGGAACCAAGACGCAGATCACGCTCGGCATAGACCTGTTTGGCCAGTTCCATAACCTCTTCCACCTTTTCCTGGACCGTATAAATCTTCACCTGAACCTTATCAAGAATCGCACCGAATTCCTGATGCAGTTTTCCGTGGAGAACAACGCCGAGATGTTTGAATGAAAAACCCTTTTCAACTGCGGCCTTGCCGATGCGGACCCACATGATATTACGCTGTCCGATATGCATGATGCCCTGAATGTAGTTCATCAGGTGATGAAACTGCCGTTCAAGAATGGGTTCAAAGTCGGATTGCATTTCCCTGCCGGCAACTTCAACAAGAATGCCGATCGGCAGATTCTGCCCCTCTTCAATATCGGCGATATCAGGTCCCTCCATTATAATAGCGCCATCTTCCACCTCATCCATTTCCTTGGAAATCAGCACTTCAACACCTGTTGTTCTGCCACCGCCGCATTCCATATAAAGATCATCCTTACGGATACGCTCGCCTTCAAAGGCGGGTCCAAAAGCCATGGGAATATCAATTTTGGTTACGTTCACCTTGAGACCGCGAACCTCAATGGCCTTCTGGACAATCTCATCATGGGGCACATTGGAGACAACATGCTCGTAGGTACAGATACCCGTGGGAAGAATTTCGGGAATATCATAATCGGAAATTGTTGGAAACCCCCAGTTGATAGCACCGGCAGCATTGGCATACCACTCATCTGAAACAGGCCCAAAGGCCATGACAAAGGCAAAGGTTCGATCCTTATTATAAAGAAGATTCCCTTTGGAATCGCCTGGTTTGATACCACCAAAGGCCAATGCGACCCGGCAGGCAAATCCGATGGCAAAGACTGCCGAGGTATAGGATTTACCAAAGGGAACCAGACGGGTGCCCCAGCCGACCTGAACATCATTTTCGACCAGCAGCTCGGCCATGTTTTTCCCCTCGCTTTGATCATGCATGAAAATGTAGAGATTCTTTTCCTGCAGCTCAAGAGCTATCTTTGAGGCAACCTCCTTATCTGTCGGGGTGCCCATAATAGCGGCAAACCCGGGAGCTGTTCCATCGACAAACTCAACACCGCGTTTCCGAAAAATGACGTCATCGGCTGCCCCCAGAAAAAGATTTTCTTCCGTGGGATCCTCTGTTTTAGTATAAAAATTCGGCTCATTCAGATAGCGAATGGCCTCATACATCTCCTCTGCAAAAAAGGTCGCCATTCCGGCATCCAGAGCAGGCGCCAGGTAGGGAAGCCAGAGGTCCTCTGTTACAACAGCCGGAAGCAGATTTCGGCATTCCTGAAAAATATCCTTCATGTCGCCGAGTTTCTCAACCTTAGCGCCAAGCATTGAATAAATAATAGGCAGAAAATAGGCGGTGTTGGGGAAGGCTACTTCCTGCTCGGGTCCGAACTTGACCAAGGCCTCCTCAAAACTTTCCTCGGCCATGTCAATGATGTTCTTGGCGCCACGAATCGCTGCAGAGCAGATAATCTTCGACATCGATATAACTCCTGAATATTGTTTTATTCTTTATGCTTATTTTTCAACAAAACGTTGCGTCTATCATGCAACCAGGCCGGCAATA
>CAZURY010000024.1:0-10161 GCA_964623145.1 uncultured Desulfobulbus sp.
TTATTATCTGATTAACGCATCTAAGAGCAATCAGGGAATCGAAATAAACTTTCCCATGGCGGCCTTTAAGCTGTCCGCATTAAAGGGCTTGATCAAGATGTCATTTACACCTGCTGATTCGGCAGCCTCATGATCCTGAGTATCGCTCTGGGTTGTCACCATGATGACCGGCAATTGTTCCGCAGAATATTTTTTCCGTATCCCCTCGGTCAGTTGGATACCTGAAATTTCCGGCATATTCAGATCGGTCAGCAACAGGGCCGGCTTTTCCGTCTCCAGCCATTCCAGGGCTCCGGCTGGAAATTCAAACAGGACCGGCTCAAAACCAATCTCATGCAGGGTTGCCTTGTAGATATTCAAAATCATCCTCGAATCATCGACGGCACATATCTTAACCCGTGTGCCGCTGCTGTCTATCTCATCTCCGGCCAGCCTGGCGGCAAAGTCATCAAAACCATTTTCTTTAAGCAGGGCAAGATAATGATCTCTTGTATCCTTATGGCTGTGAGGCAGGTAGACCAGGGCCATCTCCTGAAAATAATCCTCACCGGCAAGACTTAAAAAGATATTATCAACCTGGGCATTGGTGATAATCTTTACAATATGACGGGCTTCATCATCCTTGCTCCGAATCATGTTTTTAATACCGGCGGCAAGAATTTCATTGAAATTTCTGTCAATGGCCCGGGCTGCGGCAACACAGACATGATCTTCCTTGTCGGTCAGTCCGGCTGCCAGGGTGTATGCTCCTTTACGAAGCGGTAAAAGGGCCAGGGCCTCATAAGCGGCAAAACGCACGTTAGCGTTCTTCGGCACGGAATCAAGTAATTTTCGGATCGGCATTATGGCGCTTTCGTCACCGATGTCGCCAAGAACATTCAGTGTATGGACGAGAAAATCATCATCATGCTCCTTCAGGTTTTCAATAAGCACCGGCACGGATTTTACTCCGATCCTGATCAATTCATCCTTGGCATAAATACGCATATGGGCATGATGAGAACGCAGCGTATCATTTAACTTTTCAAGGGAAACCTGGTCCTGCACGTCAGAGAAGATACCGAGAATCAACAGGTCGATTTCATTATCCGTACCCATCCGTTCCGCCAGCCGATGCATGGCCGTCGGCGTGCCGACCTGCCCCAGAGCCTGAATGGCGGTGATAATCAACTCCCGATCAGCAGCATACAGATAATCGGTCAGAGTGTTGATGCTTTGGGGATCTCCGATCAAGCCCAAGGTCTCAATTATCAGCTTAAGCAGGTGACTATCCTCGGTCTCTCCAAGCAGATCAATGAGCGCAGGCGTCGCCTCTTCAAGCTTAAGCTCCCCGGCAGTCTCGATAAGAACGGTTTTATCCAGAATAACCGGATTACGCAGTCCGTCAATTAACAGATTCGGATAAGCAATGAGGTGCGAAATAAGTGTTTCCCGAATAACCGGTAACTCTTTTGCCAGGTCAGGGAAGGTGGTCAGGACATGATTGAGGAGCGGAATAGTAAACTCAGCATCAGCCCGGGCAAGCTCGTACAACAGCCGATTCTGCGTTTTTTTATCCACACTGCCCAGGTGATCAAGGACAAGCCGGGCCTTTAATGAATCGCCGGTCTCGATGTTTGCCTTGATCTCTTCGATCATATGTTCTTCGTTCAACTCCGCCATTTACCTCGCTCCGTATTCCAGCCTTTGGAAAAAAGTTTATTATTGCGGGTACCAATCAACGCCTAAGCGCCGAATAACATTAAAACCACCACTTACTACCATGGTATTATTTTTACCGATATGGTCAAGGAAAATCTGCACTTCATAGGATCGGGTACCGGCGTCACAAAGGATAATCATTGTCCTGTCTTCAGGTATTTCCGCAAATCGTTCCCGCACCTCAACATAGGGTATGGCCAGCCAGCGTTTGTCGCCAAATTTTTCAACAAAAGGACCGGATTCCAGAGGATGCCTTATATCCAGGGCCATCCAGTCCGGTTCCAATGAAAAATCTTCCATCCAGGCCAGGAAGCGATCCATATCAAGTTTGCGCAGACGATCGGCACAGAGATTGTCTGCAACAAAAGCCGCTGCATTAAGCGAGTCAATAGCTGCTGAAAAAGGTGGAGCATAGGCCATTTCCGCATCTCTGAAGTCCTCAATAACGGCCCCGCCTGCGATCATAACGGCAGCGCTGTCAATACGAACGGATACCGAATCATTCATGACTCCAAACCCCTGCAGCCCGAGAACCCGGCGGCTTTTCCGCTCAAAAACCAGTTGAAAAACCGCAATGGCCTCACCCGGAAAGAAATGGGCTCGATCCGAAGGCGCAGTCAGCGCATAATCAGCGTCAAATCCTTCGGCCAATGCGGCCTCATACGTTAGCCCCGTCGCGGCAATACAACGATCAAAGGCCTTCATGATAAACGAACCGACCGTCCCCTTAAACCGACTGGCAATGCCGGCCATATTGTCGCCGACGACCCTGCCCTCCCGGTTGGCAAGCGAACCAAGCGGCGCATAGGTTGCCCTGCCGGTTACCAGATTTGTCAAAGCAACACAGTCGCCGGCGGCATAAATATCCGGATCGCTGGTCTGCATGCGCTGATTAACGAGAATCCCGCCCCAGGGAGTAACCATAAGGCCGGCTTTAACCGCCAGCTCACTGCGTGGCCGGACACCGGCCGCCATGATTACCAGATCAGCGGGAAGGGTTCTTCTGGGAGTTTGCACACCGGTAACCCGGCCCTTTTCATCACCAAGTATGGCCGTTGCCCCTTCACTGGTAAAAACCGCGACCTCTTTTTCCTCCAGATGGGTTTTCAGCATGGCGGCAAACTGCCAGTCGACAATCTTTGGTAAAAGCTGCGGCATAAACTCAATCAGAGAGGTTTCAATTCCCCAGAGATCCTTCAGGGCCTCTGCCATTTCCACACCGATGGCTCCACCGCCGATAACCACGGCCGTGGAAACCTTCCCCCGGGCGATTCTCTTTTTTATTTCAATCGCCTTATGCAGGTTGGCGATGGTGAATACACCATCCAGATCATTACCGGGGATGGGCAGAACAAATGGCCGGGCGCCGGTGGCCAGCATAAGCTTGTCATAGGGCAACTCCACTTGCTCGCCATTTTCCAGATTCTCTACCTGAACAACTTTATCCTGCCTGTTAATCGCCAATGCACGCGTTCTTGTCAGGACTTCCACACCCTTGGCCCGTTTAAAAAATGATGCGTCCCGCACCATATGAAAACTGGTTGAGCGTAATTCCGCCTCATCAGAGACATCTCCACAAACATAGTAGGGAATGCCGCAACCACCATAGGAAATCAGATCATCCTGATCAACCAGAGTAATATCCCAGCCCGGCTGCAGCCGCTTCAAATGGCAAGCTGCTTTGGGGCCGGCAGCGACCGCGCCGATAATAACAATTTTTTTCTCCATCGTAATTCTCCACAGATACCTTTCTGGACCTTAACCTAATCCTGCAGTTGTTATACGGTCTCCGCCGCATGGCAAGGATTGAGGTTTTCTTTTCCTGAATTGAGCGATTTAGGACTTTTTCTTATGGCGATACAACCTGATATGCATCTTTTCCATGGTTACCAGCCCCTCGCCGATAACCGGATCTATCAAGTCAAGAAAATCCTCAAGTAGATCCTGCTCATCAACCAGCTCGATTATAACGGGCAGATCTTCGGAAAGACAGAGGATCGAAGCTGTTTTTATCCTTGAGCTGGCTCCATATCCCATCATGCCGCGAGTAACCGTTGCTCCGGCGATCCCGCATTCCCGTGCTTTGCTCACAATCCATTCATACAGATGCATACCATGATAGCGGCTGGACTCACCGATAATAATTCGCAACAGGTTTCCTTCCTGCGGGAGTTTCATCTTTACCTCCAGATACTTGCAGCCAAAATACGGCCAAGCCAGACCATACCCACCCCGACAATAACCTGAATCCCGGCATTCATGGTGGCCAGATCGATCCTGTTGTCTCGAATCAAGCCCAGGGTCTCATTGCCGAATGTTGAAAAAGTTGTAAAGGCGCCAAGCAGTCCGATCAAAACAAAGGATCGTAGTTCCGGGGAAAACAAGGATCTGCTTTCAACAAGAAACGTCAAAAATCCAATAACAAAACAACCGATCATATTGACCGACATCGTCCCAAACGGAAAGACAATGGAACCACTACGGTACTGCACCCAACCGCTGACAAGATAGCGCAGCACTGCGCCCACAAACCCACCGGCGCCGATAATACCAAGCCTGATAACCGCATCCATAATCGTTAAAACTTTAATCCCTTAAACAATTCCGGCACCAGTTTCTTCACCTGGTCCTTAATGGCCTTTTTGGCGGCCTGGCCGGCAAGATCAGACAAGGCATCGGTAATCATATTCCTGTTAAAATCAGGTTTTTTCAAGGTTCCGCGAATGGGCACCTTAATAGTTGTCCCCTCAAGGATCCGGGCCCCCTCGCGACCAATCAATTTTTCCGTTATCGGGATTTCAAGGAGATAATCAAGGGACTGATCCATACCCACCGATCCGCTGATGGTCATTTCCGAATCAGCAACCAACACCCGTACCGGTGTGCAGCCTATGCGGCCCTTTTGACCGGTGCAGGTGATTTCACTTTCCTTTAAAGTCAAGGTCTGGTCGGCAACGCCAAGCAGGCGCAAGACCTCCTGCAGGACACCACGGCTGTCAAGCGCCACCTTGCTGACATCAAAGACGACGCTGAACCGGGCTTTATCCCTGGCTGCCTTTGCCATTGGCCAGTAAAAATTATCCATTATACCGCTTACCGAACCCGACGGTCTGGCCAGGATGCCGAAAAGAGGATGTATCTTGGCAAGCACTCCATCGGCAAGGGGCCGGTCTATCCGGACATCGGTGAGAATCCTGGATGCCGCAGGCATGGTGATATTGGCTGGTTTTGCAGTAAGATGATAGGTAGTATCAAAATTGATCCGACCATCATTAAGCACTCCCTGGACAGCAGCCTTCAGATTACCCCCGGCCAGAGAGACAGGCACAGTAAGCGGACCAGCCTCTATACCAGTGTAACTGAATTTCTCCATCCACAGGGACGAGGAAAACCGGCCGCCGGCAAGCACTTTTGCCCCCAGTGGTGTCTGAATGTCAAAATCCTGTTGCCTGCGGCCACGCATATCCAGGGCCAGGCCGGTATATGTCTTTATCAGTTTTCCTACAGCCGCAAAATCTACCGTCTGTTTACCCTTGAGGGCAATTGTCGTTTCCTCTGCCCGGAGCATCTTCCCCTTTGCCTGGAGAGAAAGAGGCGGGGTATTCATCTGCAGAGTATTGATTACCGGATTTGGTCCGGACAGCAGGCCGGAGGAACGAAAAACAGCATTGACCTTTTGATCGGAAAAAATAGTCTTTCCTGCATGCACCAGCCTGAATTTGGGGATGCTGAAATCAAGAGAAACCGGATAAGGACTCTTCTGCTGGTCGGCCTTCAGGACAAAAGTACCTTGTCCCGATGCCTTTATCCCCTTCTCCGCAGAGGAACCGGCAGGAAGCAGTGCATTGAGCCTGGCAAGATCAATCCGGCCGCTGAGATCCGCCTGCCAGGATTTCAATGCCTGGCGCAGGTTGGCAACATGAAGCGCATGGATATCCAGATTCGCCAATGAACTGCGCAACAAAACATCGTGAACAACAATCCTTTGTTTTTCCATATCAAAGGAGGAAAATGCCGCGCCGCCCTGGTCCTGCCACTTCCCCAGGGTGGCAGCCACCTGGAGTTTATGTACCGTAATGGGCGCCTTGCTGAGCGGAACCGGTTTTTTTGTCTGCAGAAGAAGATTATCTTCCCTAAATGACGTCGTGCCTCTGGTAACGACCAGACTTTTTATGGAGGCATCCAGTTCCCTGAGCGCTATCGTTTTGCCGGCAAGGTGACCAGCCGCTGTGGCTCGCAGACGGCCGCTGAGGTTGGTTGTCGCCGGTAAAGATCCCAGATTATGCAGCAGGCGGGAGAGCCGTTCCAGTTTCAGATCAGTGGAGAGATCATAGCCGGCAAAAAGTCCTGATGCCTTACGGGTTACCCCGGTTGCCGACACGGAAAAGGTACCAGGCCACAGAGAACCATCAACCGCAATATCAGCCTGTCCTTTTTTATGCAGCCAGCCGGCAGGCGCCAATACCTTGCCGTTTATCATCAGCGGCGAAGCGGGCAGGATATTCTTTCCTCTTTGGGCAAGGGAGAGTTTTGCGCTTTGCGCCTTAAAATTCATCTGATAAAGATCGGTCCCTGTCAACTTTGAACCAGCCTGGATAGCAACCCTGCCGACGCCGCTCCATGGCAATGAGAAAAGGCTGCCAATCTGCTGATCGGCCTTTGCCAAATCCACACTGCCATCAAGAGAAAAATCAGCGGCTCTTCCTTTTCCCTTGAGCCGGGCAAAAGAGGTTGTCAGCTCAAGGTTGTCGACAATCACATCAGCCGCCGACCTGGAGGCGACCAGGGATACGGTTGCCGCACGCCCCCAGGAAAAGGGGCGCTTATTCAATACACCGGCAACCTGTTCGGCAGTCGCATCAAGGTGGATCTGCTGCTCCTTTCCCTCCTGGGTAAGTCCTGCGTCAAAGATCAACTCACCGGATTTAATCAAGGCATTCTTCTGCAGTTTGAAAAGATGCGGAAACTGGGAAAAGAAAAAGGGTAATTGCAGTGAACCTTTTAGCTGGGCAGCACTGTTTTTTGCAGCATAATGGCCACTTCCTTCTATCCTGCCGGGATCACCATCAAAGCTGAATTTTGTTAAGAACCAGTTGCTCCTGTCTTTTTTTCCTCCATCAATCTGCAGGGAAAGCCTGTCAAACCGGGGATGGTCGGCCCCTAACGCCCCCCCGGATAGTTCCAGATCAGTGGCGGTTATATTGCCCCGAACATCAAGCTTGTCTATCCCGGCGCCGGTCAGGGTCACCTCACCATCAAGGATGCCTTTGCCAACCGGAACTTTACCTCCTCTACCGGCCAGGGCGAGGATCGGGGCCAACTGAAATTGTTTGAGCGTAAGACGCATTCCGGCAACCAGAGTATCAAGGATATTCTGTTGCCGAGCCGGCAGGTTGATATATCCATCAGCAAACAATTCCCCCTGAGCGCCGCCCTGCCACTGCAGTTTATACTGTATCGTCCCGTCGGCAAGAGAAGAGGTCAGAGCGATCTTTCCATCCGGGACATCCTGTAATCCTTTCTGATTATGAACATTTTTTTTATTATGAACAATCACCCGGCCGTCTTCTATGACTACCCGAACGGCAAAATCTTCCCAGAATGGTGTCGAGCGGACGGCAACGTCCTCTTCCGCAGCTCTTTTCCGGGACGCAGACAGGGATTTGTTATCTACAGAGGATTTTGTTGTTGCAGGGGACTTGCCAAGGACCTCTTCCGGAGCCTGCAGGAGATCAAGCTCGGGCCTCATCACCCGAACGGCGCCAAGTTTTTTCGGCGCCGCCAGCAGGGCCAACAGTCCACGGTCCCCCTGCACCCGATCCACGGTGACCCGCAGACCTCTGGCCGAATCCGAATAAACGATGCCGTCGCAGCGCAGACCCTGCCGCCAGCCGATATTGAAATCCTTAATCCCCAAGGTCATCCCCGGACGACTGTTGATCCGATCAAGGATTTTATGGAGGACAAAATCTGAGGAAAGCAGGGCCGGTAAAAACAATATAACCAAACAGAAAACCAGCCCGAGACAAAGAGCAGAAACAAGAATTATTTTCTTCACGGCTACCCAGAAGGTTGACAGGCTTGATCAAGGAGTTGTCCAATGTATTTCCGGACGACTCCTGACCGCATATTACACGCATTTCGCGACGATCTTTGTGAAATGTGCGGGTTAAGGAAACAGCTATATGTATCTAAATACCTTGCCGTGAATCGCCGCAGTTGTCAAGAGTGTTAAGGGGCATAAAAAAACGCTGTTCGACTTTTCCTCACAATCACCCCCCCCAAAAAAAATCTCCACTCCTCGCTTTTTTCTTTTCAGGTAGCGTACTGATACGGTTTATGAAAAAAGCGAAAGACTTCTTTGAGCATATCCTCATCATTCGCATTCACCAAGGTAAACTCCAGACCATACATATAATAGTTACCATTTTTGCTTTCACGCAAGGGCCGTACCTTCAGTGATAGAAAGTCCCCGGTGAATGCCCCGTCCGAGGCCGGAACATGAAGACGGGCAGCCAGTTCCTGCCTGAGTTTTAATCTCTTCTTGCACTTTAAACTCAAACCCCGCAAACTGATATCATTGGTAACAGCCTGAATGAGATCACCGTTTACCGTAAGATCAACCTTTAATCGATTTTTGATCCGGGGATAGGAACGTTTATCCCCTTTTTCCCTGGAGATGCTGACAAGTGGATCTATCTCGAATCTGGCCAGGGTTGAGTTAAGCTGGTCGGACACCTCATACATATCTTCGGCAACCAATGCCGTTGATTCTGATTTTTTTGAACTCTCCTCCAGGACGCTGAAAAGCTCGTTAAGTTTGCCATGCAGAAGTTCAAGTTGTTCAACCTGATGATGATTCAACTCCTCGATCCTTCCCGTTCCTGTTTTCGTTTCATCGATGCCGTCCCGCATTGTCTGAAATGCCGTCACAGTCTGTTTTGACATCTGCTGAGAATTATTCACCTCTTCCACTACCTGTCGCATGGAAGAAACCGAGCCTGAGACGCGGTTGGTAAGAAGATTGATTAACTCCGTGATTTCATCGGTTGACTCTGCCGTCTGCTTTGCCAGTTCTTTAATTTCATTGGCGACGACGGCAAATCCCTTGCCTGCTTCACCGGCGCGGGCTGCTTCAATGGTCGCATTTAAAGCCAACAGGTTGGTTTGATCAGCAATATTTTGAATTGATTCTATAATAGTATGTATTTTCCCGGAGGCATGATCAAGAGATTCAATCTCCTCTGCGGTTGCATGCACACTCTCCACGGCATGGGAAAGCATGGCAATATTCTCCTCTACGACCGCTATTCCTGACTCTGCTTCATTTTCCGTCCTGCTTACAATCTCTTTGGCCCCGGTTATACATTCATCAACCTGACCGGAAACCTCCTGTAAAGAGACAATCGCCTGTAACACCTCGGATGAGCGCTCCTGCTGCCTGGCGCCGACCTCGGATATTTCCTTTGAAATTGACGCTACCTGATGAGAAGAAAGCGCCATCTGACGGGAATTCTGCTGAACGCTGCGAATCACATCACTGAGCGCTGTCCGCATCTTATCAACATGACCAGCCAAGGCCCCGATTTCATCCCGGGAACACTCAACCGCCGAATATTTTTTCAAATCTCCACCGGCAATACGTTGGGCTGTTCGAACCATACCGGAAAGCGGCTCCGTGAGGTTGGAGACAAGCAGGGATGCTATCAACCAGGAAGCAGCCAGGGCAAGAAGCCACATGACAATCTCGACTATCTGCAAAACCCTGACCTTGCCATCTGCTTTATCGGCAAGCATGCCAACGGCTTTGTTCATAGCGGCAAGAGTTTTGACACTCATGGCATTAACACTGATTAGCTTCGCAGGCTGCAGGTTCTCCGGCCGAACCTTGCCCACTTCCCGTAACAGCTGCTCCCATAGCTGCTGGACAAGGAGCAGCTGTTTATGAATTTCCCGGCCGACACCGGACGGTAGCCGGACGGCTTTTGTCATCCCCAGATCCTTAAAGGTTTTTCCTCCGTCTACAAGGGCCTTTAAGGATACCTCAAACAGCTTTCTGGTCATCAACATCTGGCCGGAAACCTTTTGCCTGCCTTCGGGGTTATCCTGATGAAGAAAGAGAAAAAATTCCTTGGTGAACTTCTGGGTCAGCATCCGTTGTCGACCGGCAATGTTAACAACCAGACCGTCATGTTTCTGCCGATACAGGGTCAGAGAGGAATAAAAGACAATTATGGTAATAATACAGAGGAAGAAAATAATCAGACGGGTAAGCTTCTGCTTGACACTTAAATCCTGCAGATGAAGCAAAACTTCAAACCTGCGCGATAAAAATTCTTTCATACAACTCTCCCGGGTTAGACCTGCAATAATGAATTTCTCAGGTCTTAACAGCCTGCATTTGTTAAGACCTTTTAATATTGTAGGGTCCGGAAGGCGGAAAAGGCAAATTTTTTTATT
>CAZURY010000024.1:10261-12485 GCA_964623145.1 uncultured Desulfobulbus sp.
CTGAATTTATGCAGGCGCAACCGTTAAAGACAGGGCGCAGGGACGTGTTCCACGTTTTTTATCTCCGGGAATATTTGTCAACAATGTTCTCCAACTCATTCATCCGCCTGCGGTAACAATCCGGACAAAGTCCATGGCTCATGGAAGAACCGGTGGTCCTGCTCAGATACTGTTCCATGGTCACCCAGTTACCAGTTCCCTGCGCATGTCCCGTATCGTCGCGGATCTTTTTGCATTCACTGCAAATGGACAAAATATTTTCATACAGATCTATGGTCATCTGCATATCCTGCTTTTCTAAAACCCGTGTTATACGAACAAGGAGTTCCTCATGGTTATACGGTTTAAGCAGATAATCGTCAGCGCCGGCCCGTAAGGCCTCCACCGCCGATTCCAATTCACCATAGCCTGTCAGGATAAACACAATGGTATTATTATCCCGGCTCTTCACCTGCCGCAAAACTTCAAGCCCGTCAATCCCCTCCATCATGAGATCAGTTATCACCATATGATAACCTTTATCAAGCAGAGAAAGCGCCTCTTCTCCCGAAGCTGCGGTATCAACAGTATATCCTTCGTCCTGCAGGTTCAGCTCAAGAATCTTGCGGATTATTTCCTCATCATCAACGATCAAGATCTTCTTACTCATGTAGATTTCCTCTTATTGACCGTAGAACTGAGCAGCAGCTTAACCGTAAATACGGCGCCCTTCCCTGCCCGATCCTCAGCCTCGATTTTTCCACCATGTGCGACAATACCATATGAAACCAGAAGACGGAGGGCGGAGTTAGTTATTTCAGCGCTTCTTCAGCGCTTCCAGACGCAAACGCTGACGATCATCAAAGAGCTTTCTGCAGGTCAGGGTGATCGCTGTCATAACGCCAAACCCGGTGCCTGCGCAGATCAAAAACATGATCAGAATCTGGTATTTAACCGCGTCCATTGGTGATGACCCCCCAAGAATCTGCCCGGTCATCATGCCGGGAAGACTGACCAGTCCGGCAGCGGCCATGGAATTGATAATGGGGATCATACCCGATCGCATCGACTGCTGTCGCAGTTCATGAATAGCCTCCAGGCTTGTCTGCCCCAGCAAAAGCCGCTGTTCAACGATCCGGCGTTGCTGCCACAGGGATTCCGTCAACCGATCCATGGAAAGCGCTATACCATTCATGGTATTTCCCAGCAGCATACCGAGCAGGGGGATGGCATATTGCGGGGTATACCAGGGATCATTGGCAATAACCACGGCCAGTGCAAAAAAGGCAACGGCAAAGGAAGAGACAAACATGGAACCGGTACCCAGAAGCCAACCTGAAAATCCGGCTATCCTGCGATGCTGACGAGCGCCTACCTCCCGGCCGGCAACAAGCAGCATAACCATGGAAATAAGGAAGACAAAGGGAAAGCTGGCATGCGCAAACAGGACGCGTAACACCTGGCCGATGATAAGCAGCTGCACCGTGGTGCGCAGGGCGGATATTGCCAGTCGTTTTTCCAATCCCAGGCGCAGGCGCCAACTGCATATGGCCAGGGCAAGTACAAGCCCGGCTGCAAGACTTAAATCAAAAGCGCTTAAAGGTTTAACTCCCATCACACACCTCCACAGGGCTCCAGGCGACCGTCAGCCTGCATGAAGAGACAGCGGCCGGCAACCCGGTCAAGTTGCTCGGGATCGTGACTTACCCACAAAAGCGGAGCATTGTTTATCCGCCCATATTCAATAAGCAGTCGCTCAACCCCGTCGCTGTTTTCCCGGTCAAGGCTTGCCGTGGGCTCATCAAGGAGCAGCGCCCGGGGTTTATTTTCCAGCATCCGTAAAATGGCCAGTCGTTGTTTTTCACCGGTGGACAGTCGACTGACCTGCCAGCCGGCCACATCCCGGGAAAATCCGAGATCGGTAAGCCACGTTGTGGAGACAGCGCCAAAATTATGAAAATGATCCCCCACCACATCCAGCCACCAACAGCTTTCCGCAGGCAGCATGGCCACATTTTTTCGCCAGACCGGCGCCGGAACATCCGCACATTGCATATCATCCAGGCGTAAATTTCCCGTATGGGGATCAAGGTCAACAATAGCGCGAAGAAGAAGCGTTTTCCCGGCGCCGGATGCTCCCTGCAGCCCCAGGCATTCTCCACCGTCAATCTCCAGTGAATAGGGTCCCCGGTCACGAAAGGTTAAATTTTCAATGGTAAGCCGACTCATTCATCATCCTGTTGAT
>CAZURY010000025.1:0-12233 GCA_964623145.1 uncultured Desulfobulbus sp.
TGTATAAAGACCCTCGGTTTATGATTCAGCCGGTTGATCGGCAGAGTGGAGTATTCCAGCCATGGATGGAGAAGACTTTTGAAGATTTCGCAGAAGCAAGACAAATTGATTCCCATGCAGCCACTCATTTTGACATCTCCCAAACTTTTGAAAATATCTACTGATCACACAGATTAGTTCTCTGCAAACATTATGTTAGCCGGCGTCTTCAGCATGGCGAAACAAGGTAATTATCTGTCACAAGAAGGTGCTTTTCATTAATTCAGCGATAAATGGAGAAAAATGAAGGTTTCGACAGGCAGTACATATAACGGAAAAACGATGATGCGTTACGGTTACTTACTGGCAGGTATGCTTGCCGCGTGGTTGGTTATCCCACAGGCTGGTTTTGCGAAAAGCTGTCCGGCGGTGACAGTGGACAATTCCAAAGGATTAAAAGGACAATTTCCTTATCAGTTTGAACTGGCAGAGTTGCAAAAAAAGGCTGATTGCTCGATGGAATTCAAAGAAAATCCGGATATTTCCAGTCTGAACAGCAGAATTGTCGGAAATCCCTCCGCATTACCAGAGGTGCAGAATCGCATCCCGAAAGAGCCGCTGGTCTATATGCCCTACCATCAAATCGGCATCTACGGAGGCGTTCTTAATGGTTTATCAAAAGCTACGGAAGCCGGCACTTCGGATCTGCTTTCCCTGCGTCATGTAAACCTCTTTCGCTACAGTGATGATTTGAAAACCGTAGTTCCTAATGTTGCAGAAAACTGGCAATGGAACAATGATTTTACGGAACTCACCGTTGAATTACGCAAGGGACATAAGTGGTCTGACGGAGCGCCGTTTACCGCAGAGGATATCGTGTTTTGGTATGAAGACCTGATCCTTAACAAGGATGTCTATCAGAAAACTCCGGACCGTTGGTTATTTGCCGGAAGGCCGATGAAGGTTACCGCAGTTTCTGATACCACGGTAAAGTTTACTTTTCCGGTTCCCACTCCCGGTATCGTCAACAGATTTGCCGTGGATTTTGCCCAACCTTTTCAACCTAAGCATTTTTTGAAAAGATTTCACATTAAATATAATCCCGATGCCAACAAACTTGCGAAAGAGCGTGGGCTGAAGAACTGGGTCGAGTTAATTAAAAAGTACTATGGCGGTTCTGACTGGAAAGATGTTCCCACCCCCCTGCTCAGCGGTTTTGCCAAGGAGATCACTCCCACTCTTGAGGCGTACATTGTGGTGGAAGATACAGCCACCGGAAGGCATCTGGTGGCAAATCCCTTCTTCCATATCGTCGATACCGCCGGTAATCAATTACCGTATATCAATGAGATTAACGAAGTATATGTAAAGGATAAAGAGGTGCAGAATCTTAAGCTGACCAACGGTGAGGTCACCTACAAACAGCAATCTGTATTTATCACTGATTTCCCATTGCTTAAAGAAAATGAGAAAAAAGGAAATTATCAGGTAGATCTGGCCCCCACCCTGGGGGCTAATATTTTTTATGCCTTTAACACAACGGATAAGGATGAGGTCCTGAGAAAAATATTCAATGACTTGCGTTTCCGTCGAGCTGTTTCTCTCTCTCTTAATCGTGACGAAATGAACGAGATGGTTTTTCTCGGTCAGGGTAAACCAATGCAGGTCATGCCCGCTGAACCAGCCACCATATCTTTTGTTGATGACAAGTTGAAGAATGCTTTTATCGAGTATGTGCCCAGGAAGGCTAAAGCAATATTAAAAGAGATGGGCTTGAAAGACTCGGATGGTGACGGTGTTTTGGAACGTCCCGATGGCAAGCCCCTGGTTGTTCGTCTGGTTTATGCCAACCAGGGTGGGCCGGTGAGACTACATGAGCTGTTTCGTGATTACCTTGCAAAAATCGGCATCAGGGTAGATCTAAAGGAGGTTTCATCCGACGAATACCGGGCTGCCGCCAACAATAATGAACTTGACATGACTACCTGGAAAAATGACGGTGTTTCAGGGCCGTCTATCTCTCAGGACTATACGCCAATGGTTCCACCCTTCGGAGATTATTTTAATCCAGGTACCGGCTTTTTATGGGCTGCCTGGAAAACCAGTAACGGGAAGGAGGGAATAGAACCTCCTGCTGCCGTGAAGAAGCTGTACCCGCTGGCAAAAAGATTTGTCCAGTTGCCGCTGGGCAGTGACGAATCAAATAAGATCGGCAAAGAAATAGTGAAAATCCATGTGGATAACCTTTGGAAGATTGGTACGGTCGGCGAGGTTTCCGGTCCTGTTGTCCATAGTAAACAACTTGGCAATTTTAGAAAATTCACGGCTAAAACATACGATTATTATTGGGCTTATCCCTATCGTCCTACCCAGTGGTTTCTAAAAAAGTAGTTTCCGGCTCAATTCCTTCCATGAACAGGAGCGGGGTTTCATTGACCCCGTTCCTTTAAGGAACAGTGATGACTCGCTATATTCTGCATCGTTTTACAGGTATGCTCGTTACCATGTTTTTTGTCTCCATAATAATTTTTGTTATTATGGAGCTTCCTCCGGGTGACTATGCCGACAGGTATGCGTTCAGAAAATTTTCGGGGACAGGCGTGAAAATCACCCAGAGTGATATAGACACGATCAGGCACGGGTTTGGTCTCGATAAACCGGCTTATCAACGATACTTCCACTGGATTGAAGGGATTGTAACCCGTTTTGACTTTGGCCAATCCTTTGCCTTTGAAACATCAGTGAATAATGTTATCGGCCAACGACTTTGGTTAACGCTGGCGATTCTTTTTTCTACACTTACTCTTACATACCTGCTTGCAGTTCCGATTGCTGTTTACGCAGCAATCCGTAAGGGAAGTACTGGTGATTATGCACTGACTGTACTGAGTTATCTTGGTCTTGCCCTGCCTAATTTTCTGTTGGCTCTTATTCTTTTATATTTTTCAGTGTCTGTCTTTCATACCAGTATCGGCGGTTTATTCTCACCTGAACTGGAACAAGCCCCTTGGGGGCCGGCAAAATCTCTTGATTTGTTCAAACACCTTATTATTCCTGCCATTGTTCTTGCCTGGTCGGCGACAGCCCTGCAGATTCAGACTGTACGAGCAACCATGCTGGACGAGCTGAACAAGCTTTCTGTTATCGCGGCAAGAGCGCGGGGTATCCCGGAATGGAAACTCATTTTAAAATACCCGGTAAGACTCGCCGTTAATCCTGTCGTGTCGACAATAGGATTTGATGTAAACAGAATTTTTTCAGAGTTGCCTATTGTTGCGCTGGTACTGGGGTTGCCGGAACTTGGGGAATTGCTTATTCAGTCATTTATGGACCTGGATATGTATGTTGCAGGTGCAATTCTGTTAATGCTTACATTTTTCATCGTTGTTATGAATTTCATTTCCGATATAGCTCTTGCATTGCTGGATCCACGCATAAACCTTACGGGAAATTGAAGGGTATGGATAAAACCATAATTGTGGATTCCAGTACCTGGGTCGATTCCCGGGAGCAAAAGGAAGACAAGAAAAGAACGAAATACTATACCGCTTCCCAGTGGCAACTGGTCTGGTGGCGATTTAAACGGCATAAACCGGCACTTGTCGGTGGGTTGATATTACTGATGTTTGCCATTGCCGGGATTTTCGCCCCCTTTTTAGCGCCATACACGGTTACCGCGCGAGATGGCGAATATATTATGGGACCTCCCCAATTCCCGGTTTTCCTGGATAAACACGGGTTTTCTCCTCGGCCATTCGTGCCTGGGATAAAGACTGAACGTGATTCCATCACCTTAAGAAAGATTGTCAAGATAGATGCGGATACCAGAAGGCACCTTACTTTCCTGGTAAAAGGGAGAGAGTACAAGCTGCTGGGTTTATTTACTTTAAACACTCATCTGTTCGGTCTTGATAATGGAAAGTTGCATCTGTTCGGCACGGATGGACTGGGCAGGGATCTTTTTTCCCGCGTTCTTTATGCCACAGGCACTTCGCTGTCTATCGGGGTACTTGGTCTCTTAACTGCTTTTTTCCTGGCGCTCATCATTGGTGGAGCTGCCGGTTATTTCGGCGGTATTGTTGATTCTCTTGTACAGAGAATGACGGAGATTGTGCGCATTATACCGGTGATTCCCCTTTATATGGGGCTGGCGGCTGCTTTTCCTAAAGAATGGTCAAACACGCAGGTCTACTTTGCCATGACACTGATTTTTGGGTTGATTGGCTGGCCGACACTTGCACGCAGGATCCGCAGCCAGCTTCTCAGTCAACGAAATGAGGATTATGTCCTTGCCGCTGTACTCTCGGGGGCATCATCCTTCAGAATAATTTCCAAACATCTCCTGCCCAGCTTTACCAGTTATATCATTGTCGATCTGGTGATCAGCTTTCCCTATATGATTCTCAGTGAAACAGCACTTAGCTTCATCGGACTTGGGCTCAGGCCACCCAGTGTTTCCTGGGGCATTCTCCTGCAGGACTCGCAAAATGTCAGGGCCATTGAACAGGCACCATGGCTGTTTATTCCAGCACTGTTTGTGGTGGCTGCCGTATTGGCGTTTACCTTGCTTGGTGATGGCTTACGGGACGCTGCCGACCCTTATTCAACCGCAACTCATTGAAGGAAATATCAATGCATGAGGATGAGTTGTTAGATGTAAAAAAGTTGCGTATCTCTTTTAATACGGATGAGGGCTTAATAACACCTGTTGAAGATGTTTCTTTTAAGGTTGGAAAAGGCAAAGTGCTGGGGATAGTTGGCGAATCCGGTTCGGGAAAAAGCATCAGTACCAGGGCCTTGATTAAACTTTTACCCGATAATGCCGTTATCGATCCCGGTTCACAAATTTTATTCACCAATAAATGCGGGGACATTGTCAATGTCAGTGCGCTTACTTCGAAAGATAAGCGGTTAAGGAAGATAAGGGGTGGTGAGATCGGTATGATTTTTCAGGAACCGATGGCGTCTTTTTCACCCGTCTATACTATCGGTAATCAGATAACAGAGGCTATTTTACAACATTGCCTCCCAAAAGACGGCAGCAAGGGGCGTATTTCAAAGCAAGAATCCAAAGAAATCGCCATAGATATGCTCAACCGGGTTGGTATCTCTAAACCGGATTTGCGTTTTAACCAGTACCCCCATGAATTATCAGGGGGAATGAGGCAGCGCGCTATGATTGCTGTGGCTTTGTGTACCAGCCCTTCTCTGCTCATTGCCGACGAACCGACAACCGCTTTGGATGTAACAATTCAGGCACAAATACTCAAGCTCCTCAAGGAATTGCAGCAGGAATTAGGAATGGCCACCATTTTTATCAGTCATGACATGGGGGTCATCGCCAATATTGCTGATGAGGTTGCGGTAATGTATCTGGGGGTTATTGTAGAATCAGGTTCCATAACCGCCGTAATCAAAAATCCTCTTCATCCTTATACCCAGGGATTATTACAGGCAATTCCTCGTATCGATCAATTAGGGAAAAAATTGCACCCCATCAGCGGGAATGTCCCGGGTCCACGGGAGCGGCCACGTGGGTGTCCTTTCCATCCGCGTTGTTCCCGCCGCAGCCACCGCCGGTGTAACGGGCGAAAAATCGTTTCCAATGAGGTGAATCCCGGTCATTTTGTCAGGTGTGTTCATTATCAATAAATAAATCGTAGGCGTGTACCAGCACCCATCGCTAAGTCTGCGTTTATTCCGTTTATTGCGGAGTTTCGTTTTCCCGGCGTACCTGAATTATCACGCTCAATTTAGATATCACACACAATACCGGTAAACAACTCTGGTTAGTCGGAGTGAATGACAACCCCCTTCAACAATTGATGAAAATTATATGACCAATTCGACAATCATTGATGTTCAGGATCTGAAAGTACATTTCCCGATCTATTCAAAAGGACTGTTTCGAACAATACAGGGCCATGTCAAGGCCGTGGATGGGGTGTCTTTTTCCTTGAAAAAATCGGAAACCCTTGGCCTGGTAGGAGAATCAGGGTCTGGTAAAACAACTCTGGGAAGAGCCATACTCCGAGCCCTGAAAACTACTGAGGGAACAATAATATTTCATGACGGCAACACTGAGGTAGACCTTCTTGGCCTGGAGGGAAAACAGCTCACAGACTTTCGCCGCAATATGCAGCTTATTTTCCAGGACCCGTATGCTTCATTGAATCCAAGGATGACAATCAGGGATATTATAGCCGAACCACTTGAATGTTTGAAACTGTATCCCAAGGACAAAATCAACGCAAAGGTAAGGGAGATTGCTGAACTTTGTAAAATAAATATTGAACATCTCAGATGCTGGCCCCACGTTTTTTCGGGCGGCCAGCGGCAGCGTATCTGTATAGCCCGTGCGTTAATTACAAGACCGAAATTTGTTGTTTGTGATGAAGCCGTCTCAGCACTTGATGTTTCCATTCAGGCCGATATAATTAACCTCCTTGTTGAGCTGCAACAGAAACTCGGCCTGAGTTATCTGTTTATATCCCATGACCTTGCCGTGGTGGCACATATTTCTACATCAATTGCCGTGCTCTACGTCGGCAGGCTGGTTGAGCATGCTCCAACCGCTGCATTATTTGCTAAACCTCTTCATCCGTATACCCGTGCCCTTCTTTCTGCGATACCAACAATAGATATTAAGCGGGAATTATCGCCCGTTGATCTTGCCGGTGGTGTTCCTGATCCGTCAAATCCCCCGTCCGGCTGTCGTTTCCATACCAGATGTCCGCATGTCTCTGATGTATGCCGACGGGATGTTCCCAAATGGCAGGAATGGGGTAAAGACCATTTTGTTGCCTGTCACAGGGTTAAGGAGTTTATGAACTGATGACGGCAACCATTCTGCTTCTTATAGATGGCCTTCGACCGGATGCACTGGCTGAAATATCAACCCCGCATATCCACCGTCTGCTTGAGAGTGGCTCCCGCACCCTGTCAATGACTACGGTTACCCCATCTATCACCCAGCCCTGCCATTTTTCTTTATTTACCGGTAGAAAACCTCTGGCACATAATGTTTTAACCAATACCGGTCGGCCCGATATCTCTCCTGATTGTCCCGGCCTTTTTGAACTGGCACATTACTGTGGCCTGAAAACTGCCATGTTTTACAGCTGGGAGCATTTGAGAAATCTTTCCCCTCCGGGACTGCTTGATTATTCCTTCCTCATCAATACAATATCCTTACATCCTGCCGATATGGATAAAAAAATTATGGATACTGCATTGCCCTGTATCTTTTCAGTTTTACCTGACTTTTGTTTCATTTATCTGGAAGGAGTCGATGCGGCGGGCCATGAACATGGCTGGATGTCGCCAAAATATATGGAGGCAGTAACAAAGGCGGATAGAGCTGTAGGTAGATTGATAAACAGGCTGAGTGAATCCGGACGTGACAGGCAGTATAATCTTTTTCTAATGGCGGATCATGGTGGTTTGCATACTCACCATATTGAGCCGGTTCCTGAGGTGTTGACCATCCCGTTTATTGCCGGTGGGCCTGACATCAAAAAAGATTACAATATAACTGAACCGACAACTATTCTTGATGTGGCCCCTACTGTTGCCACCCTTCTTGATTTACCCCAAAAATGTCCCTGGGATGGCAGGATTCTTTCGGAAATCTTTCGCTGAGCATCGTGGTCGGGCAGGCTCCTGAACAGATATTGCACAGCTGACATTTTACGGTTTTTTATTGATATAGTGTCAACGACCTAACTGGAACCAGCATGTCCTAAAGTCCCAGATAAAATAATATGTAGCATTGGCAAATGGTTAGATGGGTATCCATAAGTTTGTAACTTTCTTATAAACGGTTACTTAAAAACAGCGCCCGAGATGGTGGTTGCTGACATCGACATCGAAGTGGTTCATTCCAACATGCATGCCCTGTCGTTCGACGGTTGGTTCTACTAAATCGGGATGTTTTTCCGGCAGGGCCGGGGAAAGAATGTCATTCTTCCATGGTGAATAGGGCTGTCGAGTCTAATCGAATCTCTATGGATTCTCCTTTGCGGAAGGTGATTTTACCAGGAGCTTCCATCCTGATGAGGTTTTTAAAAATATCGCTGACCACCAACTGGGTTCGGTCTCCCGTGAAAATGGCACTGTCAACCGTGACCTCCAGATGTCCCGTCCCGGTCTCTGCGATGGTTACATGCTCAGGTCGAAAAAAAATCTCAAGCTCTTCCTCTTTGGCCAAGGTTATATTCGTCGCATCATTAAGTCGAATATTGTTATAAGGGAACACCAGCTTATCACCTTCCACCCGACATTTTATACGATTGATGGCACCTATAAATTCTGCCACAAAACGATTGGCCGGTTTAAAATAAATTTCCCGTGGAGTACCAACTTGGGCTATACCTCCTTTTTTCATCACCACAATTCGGTCTCCCAGTGCCATGGCTTCAGACTGGTCGTGGGTCACATAGATGGACGTAATACCGATGAACTTGAGAAGGTGCTCGATTTCTATCCGCAGTACATCTCTAAGTTTGGCATCAAGCGCAGTCAGCGGTTCATCCAACAATAATACACGCGGACGAATGGCAATGGCCCTGGCTAAGGCAACCCGTTGTTTCTGTCCTCCGGAAAGTTGGTTGATGTTTCGATACTTCAGTTCTGCAATCTGCATCATCTCCAGCATTTCGTCAACGCGCCTTTGACGATTTTTCAGAACATCTCCCCGCACTTTTAAACCGTAGGCGATATTATCAGCAACATTCATATTGGGAAACAGCGCGTAACTTTGGAATACCATGCCTACATTGCGATTTTCGATGGGAATTTTCGTAACATCTTCATCTTCAAAAAAGACTTTACCATCACTATCCGGCATTTCAAGACCGGCAATAATTCGCAAGATTGTGGTTTTACCGCATCCAGAAGGCCCAAGAATAACGATGCTTTCACCCCCTTCAACGGATAGGTTGGTGGAATTGAGTGCGCGGGTGCCATCGGGAAATGTTTTACTGCAGTTTTTTACCCGTATAGATATACCTGTTTTGGTGTCACCAGTTAGATTGCCGCTTGAGGTTTCTGGTGTTAAAGGGTGGCTACGGTACTGTCTTAACTTTTTCATGCTGGTAAGATGAATAATTGATTGTTTATCAGAAAATCGCGTCTCCTGTAAATGTGCCACGCCGCAGTGCCGGACTTTCATCACTTGTTGTGGTCGGCGAATTCGATCCAGCCATGCTGGTTTATCAGAAAATTTGCTTTTGGATTTACCAATCCATTGCATGGCCATTAGGATGGGAATAATCATGAAGAAAAAAACAATGGTATAAGCCGATCCAATTTCCAAACGCATGGAAGCGTAACTGTCAGCGAGGCCAACAGGGAGTGTCTTGGTCAGAGGAGTGTGCAGCATCCAGGTTAAATTGAACTCCCCGATCGACAAGGTGAACACCATCAGCGATCCTGCAAGAATACCCGATTTTGCATTAGGTATAACGATTTCAAAAAAGCGGTTCCAGAATCCTGCCCCCAGGCTGGCCGCCCCCTCTTCCATTTCCAGCATATTAAAGGAGGACATTACAGCAATCACTGATCGAATCATAAATGGAAGCGTAAATATAACGTGGCCTGCTAAAATAATGAACCAGCTCATACGAAATGTCGTCCAACGCCCATAACAAATGAGTATTCCTAACGCTATCGCCAATCCAGGTATTGCCAGAGGGATAACCAGTAATTCTTCGATAACACGGGTTAGTCGATTTTTACATTTGACCATGACATAGGCGGCTGGAATACCTGTAATTATGTCCACGGCGAGACACGTTAACCCGATATAAATGCTTCGAAAGATGGTATCGCTATACAGTCTCCATACTTCTTTCAGCCATTTGAGGGTCAAACCACTTTTAATGCCGACAAAATAATTGACAGTTACGCCGGCCATAACCGACTGGATTACCGGGACTATCAAAAAAACGCACATTAATAACGTCAGGGTGAGTTGAGCATAAAATAAATGAGTCTGTTTCTTCATCAATCTCAACCCGATGCCGCCAAGGTTTCTCCCGTAGACAAACGTGCCAGAGAAAGGACTCCCCAAGTGATGATTCCCAGAAATATTGATAGCGCGGATGCCATGGTGATATTAGCCGACAGCGTGAATTCCGTATAAATAACGACAGCCAGTACATCAATATCGGTGGCCAGTGTAAAGGCCGTACCAAAAGCGCCCATTGCGGTGGCAAAGCAAATGGCTCCTGCTGAGACCAGTGCCGGAGACAGGGCGGGAACCAGTACGTCCCGGGTTACCTGCCAAGTGGACGCCCCTAATGAGAGAGCAGCCTCTTCCAGGCGGGGATCGATTTTTTCTGCGGCTGCCATTACTGTGGTAATGACTCGTGGAATGGAAAAGTAGATATATCCAAGAAATAATCCCGCCATGGAATAGGCCAGTACAATTTTTTCTCCGCTGATAGCCTTGCTGACATTCCCTATCAATCCTTGACGCCCTGCCAGCAGGATAATCATGAATCCCACGACAACCCCTGGAAAAGCTAAGGGGAATGTCAACATAGCCACAAGTATATTCTTACCGTAAAATTCATTTCGCTGTAAAAACACTCCGGATATCCCGGATATTATCACGGTTACCAAGGTCACTCCCAAGGATAGTATCACCGTGTAAAAAAGTGTTTCCAAATAGCGATCGGTTGTGAGCATGGTGACGTAAGTGGAGAAAATATGAGGACCCTGGACTGATTTAACAGCTAATTGCGCAACAGGTAGGATAAAAAAGGCCGTAAAAATGATGAGTACCGGAGTGATTAAGATAGGTATGAAAATTTTCTTCATAGACAATATGTTTGTACGCATCTGAATTAAAATAATATTCAAAAATGGCCTGCACCTATATGGGTAATCTCACAAAGGTGCAGGCCGAGTATTTTTTCCTAAATTGAGCGTTTCACTCATCTGCAATAAAAAAAAGATAAATGATCTTATAATGTTTTTCTTTTGTAAAGTGTTGCAGGTAAGCGGAGCGAAGATTCCGGATGAGTGAAACGCTCAATACAGGTCTTTAATTTAATAGAACAGAACAAAATGCTATATTTCAAAGAGGATCGGCTACCGAACTTCGCTTAAGTACCTATCACGAAATTTATTTTGTACTTGAGCCATTTTTTTGTAGTCAATAGGCTTAGCTCGTTTGTATTCAGATGCGGGTAAAAATTTTGCGGCCGCTTCAGGGCTGAGTGCACTGGCACGTACCGGCCGAAGAAATGCGTTCGCCCAAACCGCCTGTCCTTTATCGCTCATGATAAAATCCAGCACCTTTTTTCCATCAGCAGGGTGAGGGCTATTTTTTACTAAACTCATAACATAAGGTACCTCTATGGAGCCTTCGGCTGGGATTATGAATTCAATGTTGGCTCCATCTTTGTATTTACCCCTATAAGCATTGAAGTCGTAGTCTAAAAGGATTGGGATTTCACCGGAAATCACCCGAGCATAGGAAGTTTGCTTCGGGACAATAGGCTTGTTAGCTTTTAATTTTTTAAAAAAACTGATTCCTGCATCAAAGTTGTCCAGACTCCCTCCGAGAGCAAGGTTAGCTGCCACCGCCGAAGCGTAACCCACAAAAGCTGAGGTCGGATCCAAATAGCCAACCATTCCCTTATATTCAGGTTTAAGAAGGTCAGCCCACGATCTGGGAATCGGCGCGCCACCCAGGGCATCTTTGTTTACAAAAAATCCGATGGTTCCAAAATGAATAGTGAACCAATAGCCTTCAGAATCCTTTAATCCATTCGGGATTTCATCCCAATGAGCAGGTTTGTAAGGTGCCACCACACCGGCCTCCTTTGCCTTTATGCCAAAAGAGACTCCGTAATAAGCCACATCCGCCACCGGATTGCTTTTTTCAGCAATGAGCTGAGAAAGGGTCTGCCCTGAATTTTTGTTGTCAGAAGGAAGAGTGATGCCGGTGTTTTCTTGAATAGCTTTGAGCTGGCTTGCCCAGTCCGCCCACATTGGTGGGCAGTTATAACAAATTGCCGTGCTACCTGCGAATGCAGTACCTCCTATCAAAAGTACAAAGCTCATAATCATAAACGTCAAAAGCCGTTTTTTCATTTTCGGTCTCCATTTGTTGTTGAAGGGACCCTTAGTTGCTAAGAGTGCTGTTTTTGGAAGAAGAGTCTTTTTTCTTTGCTATCGTTTTTTCGGTAGTTTTCTCCGGGCCGCCAAGCAGATTAAAACCGCCGCTTTTTCCCGTAATGAGG
>CAZURY010000026.1:0-12141 GCA_964623145.1 uncultured Desulfobulbus sp.
GCCTGTTGTATGTACGCATGGATTAAATAATGCTGATTACCAAGAAAGAAAGCAGACAAAGGTAGTGGTTGCTGTTTGTCCGCTTTCGCTCCACTCAAGCAGACCTACGATGCTCATTTTCTTGTTGTTTATAACAGGAGATTGGAAGTAAGGCCCTAAATGTATCATTTCCACTATGTTTTTCCTTGATCAACGTCAAGAACGGTCGTGCTTTGATTTGTTACCAACCGGTAGCAAACAATAGCTGCCTTTTGTTACCAAAGGGTAACGATTTCATATTTACATAATATATCTGTTTGATTTGTTGACCTTTTGAAAATTGGAATATTATTTGCAAATTTCACTTCATGGCAATGCACGGTGGAATTGCTTATATCTCAATTTAGATTATAAAAAATTATCTGCAAAGTAATCTTCATGGTGACGGTTGTCACTGCTTACTTGAGGCCGTAAACCGTATGGTACGGTTCGGCCATTCTGGGTAATCTGTTGCACGGGAGGGTATGGTGCCGGAGTATAAATCTAAAGCGTACACTCATATTGTCTGGATTATTCTGGTCCTGATCGCAATCGTTGTTGCAGGTGTGTATGTCAGGGGCAAGGTTCTGCCCAAATCTTTCGGGGAGTTTGGTCACTATAGGGGAGGGGCCATTTCAGATGAAATGAATCGTCCCATCCGCAATGGCACCAATGCCTCCTGCCTGGTTTGTCATCCTTATATCAGGGAAATGCACCTAAATGGCGTGCATCATACCGTGTCCTGTGAGTTCTGTCATGGTCCGGTTGCCGACCACGTCAAGAACGGCAAAGTTATAGCCAGGTTGCCTAAAAAACAGGGTAAAGATATAACAATTCTTTGTTTGCGCTGTCACAACCAGATTATTCGTGCCCGGCCCAAAGAATCCATCAAGATGATCTCCATGCCCAGGCATCTTGAAGAAAAACATGTACGAACGGATCATATCTGCAACCAGTGCCATAATGTCCACGCACCACTTATGTGGATTAAAGAGGCGAGAGCCATGGCTGGTGTGGAGGAGGACTCCAAATGATGAAAGATATTGAACAGGAGATTTCCCGGAGCCGCCGGGCGTTTATTAAAAAAGTTCTCGGCGGCACCATTGCCGGATCATTGTTACTGGTTATTCCAGCGGGGGCCATGGATTTGAAGAGCATCCCGGAGCAGATTCCCGGCATGCGTAAGAAAAAAGGGCCTTTTGTAACCGGAAAAAAATTTGCCTTTATCGTTGATATTACCCGTTGTATCGGCTGCGGTTCCTGTTGCGTTGCTGACAAAAATGAATACCAGGTCCCGGATGGTAATTATCGAACCTGGGTGGAACGTTATGTCATTGATGATGAGGATAACGTCTATGTTGACAGTCCCAATGGGGGGTTGGATGGGTACCAGGAACCCCGGAAGGATCTGCCCTATCCTGTTAGAGACACTTTTTTTGTGCCCAAGCTCTGTAATATGTGCGAACACCCGTCCTGTGTGCAGGTCTGCCCGGTGGGCGCGACTTTTCAGACTGAAGATGGTTTTGTCTTAATTGATTATAAACGCTGCGTCGGCTGCGGCTATTGCGTGCAGGCCTGTCCATACTCGGTTCGTTTTATTAATCCGGAAACCGAAACCGCTGATAAGTGTACCTGGTGTTATCATCGGGTGCGAAAGGGTTTGTTACCGGCCTGCGTTAATGTCTGCCCTGTACAGGCACGTAAATTCGGAGATTTGAACGATCACGAATCGGAAGTATATAAAATTTTGCACCAGCCGCATGTAATCTCGGTTTTAAAACCGGGTATGGGCAATAAACCGTCGCTCCATTATGTGGGCCTGCGAAGGGAGGTGGTCTGATGAGTCCGGAACACGGAGCAGCGGTGGCAACCGCTTTAACCAACTATGTATTTCCCAATGATATTCACGTGCTTTGGTCCCTGATGATCGTCCTTTATCCCTACATTACCGGTATTGTGGCCGGGGCCTTTATCGTTTCTTCATTGTACCATGTCTTTCATATTGAGTCGCTGAAGCCCGTTTCCAGATATGCACTGGTTTTTGCCCTGGCATTTCTCGCCTTTGCAACCGTTCCTCTGCTCAATCATCTCGGTCACCCGGAGCGGGCAATGAATATGATGCTCACCCCGAGTCCGACCTCGGCCATGGCCGGATTCGGTTATATCTATTCCGCCTATGCGGTCGTCCTTGTTCTCGAGATTCTGTTCATTTATCGGCCGACCCTGGTTGCCCTGAAAAAGAGGGCACGCGGCGGCATGAAACTGCTCTACGGTATCCTGACAATGGGCAGCGATAATCTATCTCCGGAGGCCCTGAGGGTTGATCACAAGATCACCGCCTTTTTAGCCGCCATCGGTATTCCCATGGCCTGTACCCTGCATGGGTATGTCGGCTTTATCTTTGGTGGCGTCAAGGCCAATCCCATGTGGGCCACCCCGCTTATGCCGGTAATCTTTCTGCTCTCTGCCAGTGTATCCGGAATTGCCGGCATTATTCTCTCGTATATCATTATAAGAAAGTATACCAACAAATCCATTGACATGGACTGCATCCGTACCCTGATCAAATTTCTCTGGGGGTGCTTTATCCTTGATTTCGTCTTTGAGATGCTGGAGCTTTTTTCCCATGCCTATATGGCAACCCATCATTGGGAGGCCCTGCGTGATCTATATCTGGGGCCGTTATACTGGAGCTTTATTGTGGCCCAGGTCGGGATTTTTTCTCTTATTCCCTTTGTTGCTCTGGGCATCCTTTCCCTGGTCAAGCTTTCAGATAAAATTGTCATGAAGTGGGCCTCGATACTTTCCTTTATGATTCTTGTGCAGGTTTTACTCATGCGCTGGAATGTAGTTATTGGAGGACAGTTGATGTCTAAAAGTGAACGGGGACATGCTGTCTTTCATCCCGGATTTTTCACCAAAGAGGGTATCTTGGTTTCCATCATTATAATGGCGCTGCCTATCGTCTTTCTCTGGCTGCTCAGCAAGGTCTTTCCTTTCTGGCTTGACGACGATCCGGCAGTGGAGAGGCTATCTGCCTGAGAGACTGAAAACATTGTACTGTTTTAGAACACTACAAAAAGGAAAGGAGGGTACGCACGTTGAAGACATGGAGGTAGAAGGTCGGATAGATCAGTCTGCTGGTGGTTCGGGGAACGAATTGCCCGGGTTTTTTATCGTAACTTGAGGTTCATATCAGGAGGAAACTGAATGAAACATTTGAAAAAAGCATTTTGTATTGCGGTCCTCGGACTTTTTGCTGCCGGGTCGGCCTTTGCCACCACCGAGCAATCAAAAAATACCCAGGATGCTGCAGTCAAGGCAATCAATGTGAAATGCATTAACTGCCATCTGAAAGAAAACAATTCCCTGGTGCAGCAATGGAAGCATTCTCCCCATGCCGCCGCCCAGGACGGACAGATCGGTTGTTATAACTGTCATGCGGCGGCCAAAGGTGACGAACTCGGCTATAACCATGAGGGTGCTTTTATTAAGACGATTCTCTCACCGTTGGACTGTAAGTTCTGTCATGAGCGGGAAGTTAAAGAGATGGTCAACTCCCACCATGCCACCGCTGGTCAGATCATGGCTTCACTGGATAATGTTCTTGGTGAGGTGATTTGTTCCATGCCCGACACCAAAGCTGATGCCGTTAATGCCTGCTGGCAGTGTCACGGAAGTATTATCAAGATCAGGAAGGATAAAAACGGTAAGCCGTTGCATCTTGAAACCGGAGCTGTGATGATCGATTCAATGACCTGGCCGAACACCGGTATAGGTCGGCTTAATCCGGATGGTTCAAAAGGATCGTGTATGGCCTGCCATTCCAAGCATTCGTTTCGATCATCTGTTTCCCGTCAGCCGGAAAACTGCGGCAAGTGCCATCTTGGTCCTGACCATCCGCAAAAAGAAATCTATGAAGAGTCCAAACATGGCATTGCCTATTATTCCGCACTGCGCACAGCAGGAGCCAATGGGATGAATATCCTGAAAAATGGTTCGTGGGTATTGGGGAAGGATTATTACACCGCGCCTACCTGTTCTACCTGTCATATGGGAGCTTACGTCAAGCTGGACGGTGGTATTGCCCAGAACACGCATAATGTCGGCGATCGTATCTCATGGACCCTGCGGCCTAAAATATCTGTTAAATTGAATAGGGCAATATTTGCCGACGGCACTGTTGCCGATATTCCCGGCGACATAGCGCCCCAGGTCGGCCAGAAGGCCACCTATAAAACCTTTGTTGTTCAGGATGGAAAATTTAAGAAAGTCACGGCGGAAAAACAGGTTGTCAAGGTTCTTTCCTGGGAAGACCGTCGTAATAACATGAAGGGTGTCTGTAAGTCTTGTCACGGAATGCAGCAGGTTGAAGGGTTTTACAAACAGTTCGATTCTCTGGTTGTGACCTATAATGATAAATTTGCCAAACCAACCAAGAAATTGTATGGCATGGCCAAAAAAGACGGTTTGGTCAAGGGATCACCTTTCCATTCATCACTCGGCTGGATATGGTTTGAAATCTGGCATCATGAGGGGCGGCGTGCCCGTCACGGTGCTGCCATGCAGGGGCCTGATTATGTTCACTGGCATGGCCTGTATGAAGTTGCCAGGCATTTCTACTATGAGTTCATCCCCGAGCTGATGAAGCTGGCCAAAGAGCACAACATGACTGCCAAGTATGAAAAGGCCGTCAATGAAATTCTTGCCAGGCCTGAGCACCAGTGGTATAAACAGGGCTTTGGTGATGCTACCATGTCTGCTATCAAAGCTGAACAGGCTGAACGTTACGGAGAGAAAAAGTAATTATTCGGGGTATACCCGTATACGAAATCGCCCCGGTTCCCTGCAGGGAACCGGGGTATTTTTTTGCGGAGGTTTGTTACGTATGAAAAAAGGACATCAAATGGGGTATATTCCCCGACTGGTAATCTGCCTGCTGATGTTGTGTGGCCTGTTCTCCTCTCCGGCCTTTGCTGCTGAAACAGAAAAAGGACTTTTACAGGATGTCGCGCATCTTAACCTGGGGCTTAAGGGTTACAGTATCGGGAAGTCACTCACCGCCGAACAGAAAAAATTTGCCCTGGCACATCCTGGCGGGAAAGCATATGCAGGGACCTATAAGTTTGTCGATCAAGATTTATTTGTTGTTGTGGAAGAAAAATCCGATTCCGTGCTTGCTCTCTATAAGCGAATCACAGGTGCAGATAAAGTGCAGTTAAAAAATATGGTAGCGGCATTGATGGACCGGTTTGGTTTGCCGACGGCCATGGCCCACAATAAAATTGTGTATTGGGCCTTTAACAGGCATGGCGCCGTTTCCGAAGATGATTTTGAACTGGCCAAAAAAAATAAGCAGATTCCCGGGCTTGGGATTATTGCAACGGTAAAACTTAATTCTGAAATGGAGATTATTGAAGGGGAAGCAAGCGAAAAACAGAAAGATGATGGGGCACAATCGGCCCGGGAAAAGCAACCCGTGACGGGAATCATTTATTTTATTATTACCTCGGATCCCCTGGTAAAGGCTTTTCTCAACGGGTAACAATGTTGGGAAAAATGTTGTAAAAACAAGGAATAACGTGGAGGAATGAATAATTATGGGCAGGGTTTGACTTTTTTCTCACTCTCGGCTATATTTTTCCGGTTCTGATGGGCTGCTGTCTTCCCAACCGGAAGACAGGTCAGCCTTTTTCATTTGTACAGGGTTTGCGAAGGTATTCTTTCGTCGACGGTTCTCTTTAACATGTGCATAGATTTTATGAGGAGATTGGCATGGCCAGTGTCGTGGTGGTTGGCACCCAATGGGGTGATGAGGGCAAGGGAAAGGTTGTTGATCTGCTGACAAATTACGCCGACTGTATCGTGCGTTTTCAAGGTGGAAATAATGCCGGCCATACGCTGGTGGTGGATGGAAAGAAATATGTCTTTCATATCATTCCCTCCGGTATCCTCTATCAGGACAAGACCTGCATGATCGGCAATGGAGTGATCATTGATCCGGGCGTTTTGCTGCAGGAGATGGATGAACTGCGCGAAAAGGGACTGCCCGTTACTCCGGGCCGCCTTATGATCAGTGAGAATGCCCATCTCATCATGCCCTATCACAAGATGCTCGATCACGCCCGTGAGGCCTCTCTGGCCAAAGGGAAGAAGATCGGTACCACGGGCAGGGGAATCGGTCCCTGTTATATGGATAAAGTCGGTCGTGTCGGGATCAAGGCCGGGGATTTTCTCGATCAGGGCCAGTTCTTTGATAAACTGCAGGCCAATATTGAAGAGAAGAATTTTTACCTGACAAAACAGTATAACGCCGAACCCGCTTCTTTTGATGCAATCAAGGCCCAGTTTGAGCAGTTTGGCGAGACGCTTGCTCCATTCATCGGCAATGTTTCAGTGGCGCTGGATACCGCCCGCAAGGCTGGTAAAAATGTCTTGTTTGAAGGCGCCCAGGGGACGCAGCTTGATATTGACCATGGGACCTATCCTTTTGTGACATCATCAAACACCATTGCCGGTAATGCCTGTATAGGTTCAGGTTTCGGTCCTGCACATATTGACGAGGTTATCGGTATTCTGAAGGCATATACTACCCGGGTTGGAGAAGGCCCTTTTCCCACTGAACTTCCGGAGGGTGACCCCATTGGGGACGAGTTGCAGCGTAAAGGCGGCGAGTTTGGCGCAACCACCGGCCGGCGACGTCGTTGCGGCTGGCTGGATATGGTGGTGGCCAATGATGCTGTCCGGTTGAATGGCCTGACCGGGCTGGCCATCACCAAGCTTGATGTCCTTTCCGGCCGGAAGAAACTTAAGATAGCCCGTAAATATACAGTAGACGGACAGGAGTTCACCTGTATGCCGGGGAATATTCAAAAAACGATCAAGGCCAGGCCTGTTTATGAAGAGATTTCCGGGTGGGATCAGGACATTACCAAGGTACGCTCTTATGAGGATTTGCCACAGGAGGCCAGGGATTATGTCAGGCGCATTGAAGATATTTCAGGAGTTTCCCCTGTCATTGTTTCCGTCGGGCCGGATCGTGCGGAAACGCTTCTTCTGCGAAATCCTTTTGAAAAATCCTGAGATTGAATCAACCCGCATATTTCACAAAGTTCGTCGCGAAATGCGTAAAAGTGCCGAAGATGCGGCGTTTCGCGCAGGAACTTGTTTGCAGGTATATTTACGATATGTCGAAAACAATTTTCAAAAAAAACGACGCAGATTCGGTACTTTTACGTATCGAAGTCTACGCTTATCTGCAGTAGGCCGCTCGAAGTCGACGCTTACCTGTGAAATATGTGGGTTAAGGCGGCCTTGTCATCCCATTTAAAATGATTACAAAATAATAAGTATCCTGCGGCAGGCGTAATCAGCAGTTGAAAATGATATTGCTGATCACTGCCGCTACTATCTCATACGGAGAAAAACGAAATGGCTCGCATCACTGTGGAAGATTGCCTGGAAACTGTTGGAAATCACAACAGATTTTCACTTATTCATTTGGCGGTTGAACGTATCCGCCAGCATCGAAAAGGAGAGCCGTTCCTGGTTCCCGGAAAAAATAAGGAAATTGTCATGACCCTGCGGGAAATTGCCGCCGGCGAGGTTACTTTTGATAATATCTTTAAGCTGCCCGAAGAACGAAAAGCTTTAGAGGCCGAGCGTGCAACAATTGAGGAGGGCGAAACCTCTTCCGAGCCGGCTTGAAGATATTTTTCTTAAAGATTAGAAAAGGTCAGTAAAAAGGAATGTTTCGTCTTCCGATTGTTTGCGGAAAACGTTGATCGGTAGGTTATGAAGAAGTGTTACTATGAAATACTGGGAGTCTCACGGGATGCCAGTGGGGATGTGATAAAAAAATCATATCGCAAGCTGGCCATGAAATATCATCCGGATCGCAATCCCGATGATGCCGAAGCAGAGGCATGTTTTAAAGAGGCGGCTGAGGCCTATGAAGTCTTAAGTGATGCCAAGAAGCGGCAGCTTTATGACACTTATGGGCATGAGGGTCTGAAAAACACGGGATATCAAGGCCCCGGAAGCAGTGAGGATATCTTCTCTCACATGAGTGATATTTTTGGTGATCTCTTCGGGTTTGGTAATCGCCGGCAACGTGATCCCAATGGACCGGTTCCCGGCGATGATCTTCGCTATGATCTTGAAATATCATTTATGGAAGCCGTACATGGTATGGAACGGGAGATCGAGATCACCAAAAGAGAAACCTGCTGGACCTGTGAGGGATCTGGTGCGCGTCCAGGATATAAACCCCACACCTGTCCGAGTTGTGGTGGTCGTGGTCAGGTTATTCGTTCCCAGGGATTTTTTCAGGTTAGTTCCACCTGTCCGCAATGCCATGGAAGTGGTCAGGTGATCAGTGACCCTTGCGTTGACTGTAATGGTTCGGGACTGGTCAATCGCACAAAAAAGGTAAATCTTAAAATTCCAGCCGGAGTCGATACAGGGTCAAGAATGCGGCTTTCAGGGGAAGGAGAGGGAGGGCGTCGGGGCGGACCGTCCGGAGACCTGTACATCGTTATACACGTTGGCGCCCACGATTTTTTTCAGCGGGATGGTCAGACTATTTATCTCAAGTATCCGCTGTCAATGGTTCGCGCAGCTCTTGGCTGTGAAATTGAAGTTCCCACCATTGACGGATCTTCAAAATTGAAGGTTCCGCCGGGAACACAGTCCGGACAGCATTTCACCTTGCAGGGAGAAGGTGTTGCCAGCTTGCGGGGCCGCAGGCGGGGTGATATGATTGTTGAGATCCAGGTGCAGACACCGACGAGCCTGAGCAAAAGGCAAAAAGAACTGCTCTGTGAGTTTGATGATCTTTGCTGCGAGCAGGAAGAAGAGGGCTTTTTTTCCCGGCTTTTTCATGGGCACCTGGGTAAGCAAAAAAACAAGAAGGCTGAAAAAAACAAAGAGGAAGCCCGTGGAGATTGATCCATGAAGGAGCATGCAAGTCTTACCCATTTCGACAGCGCCGGCAATGCCAGGATGGTTGATGTCAGCGGCAAAGATGCAACTGTACGCAGAGCAACAGCCGAGGGGCGGATTTCAATGTCTGCAGAGGCTTATGCGATGGTTCGAGCAGGTTCAATAAAAAAAGGAGACGTCCTTGGTGTTGCCCGTATCGCCGGTATCATGGCGGCAAAAAAGGTGGATCAACTGATTCCGCTTTGTCATCCTTTGGCCATTACAGGTGTTGACATCTTCTTTCATTTTCTTGACGAACAGAACGCAATTGATATTGAGGCGACTGTTGGTATTACCGGTAAAACAGGTGTGGAGATGGAAGCCTTGACAGCCGTCTCCATTGCGGCCCTGACAATCTATGATATGTGTAAGGCCGTGGACAAGGCCATGGTAATTTCTGATATTCGCCTGTTGAAAAAAAGCGGTGGTAAAAGCGGAGATTTTATTCGGCCTGTCTGAGCGGTCTGTACAGCAGCATTCATCCGGTTCAGCCGTACAGGTTTGTGAAAAGAGTATACAGGAAAAATAAAGCCGGAGACGGTTATGAAGGATAATGAACTGAAAAAGCTAAAGAAACAGCTTGAGACAATGAAAAAAGACATCTATGCTGATGTCGAAGAAACCTTGTCCGAGATGAACGCCCAGTCAGGTAACATTCCGGATCCCAATGACCGGGCAACCGTGGAGTCGGACCGCAGTTTCGAGTTGCGTCTGCGGGGACGGGAACGTAAGCTCATGGAGAAGATTGACGAGGCCCTGGGCCGCATCAAGGACGGTTCCTATGGTATTTGTGCGGAATGCGGGGAGAAGATATCCGTGAAACGCCTTGAAGCCCGCCCGGTGGCAGAGCTCTGTATCGACTGCAAGACACTGCAGGAGCAGCAGGAAAAGGAACAGGGTCGGTAGTCGGATATGCCTGAATTAAGGAAGGATCCAATTCTGGGACGATGGATTATCATTGCCCAGGAACGTGGAAAACGGCCGACTGATTTTATTATCGAAGATGTTGAGACAAAAGGAGGTTTTTGTCCTCTTTGTCCCGGCAATGAAAAAACAACTCCTCCTGAAGTTCTTGTCTATGGAAGGGAACCCGGCATGCCGCCGAATTCCTCAAGCTGGCGGCTTCGCGTTGTACCCAATAAATATCCTGCTCTGGTTATCGAGGGAGATCTTGACAAACAGGGAGAAGGCCTCTATGACCGTATGAACGGAATCGGGGCCCATGAAGTTATAGTGGAAAGCCCCAGCCACAAGGATCGATTTGCCTATCTGCCCCATGAACAGATGATTTTGACCTTCCGGGCCTTTCAGGAGCGTATCCGCGATCTTGCCAAGGATCCCCGTTTTCGTTATGTGATGGTTTTTAAGAATTTCGGCAAGGCGGCCGGTGCCTCTCTGGAACATTCCCATTCCCAGCTTGTTGCCCTGCCCGTGTTGCCGCGCATGGTTGTATCCGAGCTTGATGGCAGTCTTTCATATTTCAAATATAAGGACCGGTGCATTTTCTGTGACATTATTCGCCAGGAAATACAACAGGATGTTCGCCTGGTGTGCGAAAATGATGAATTCGTCACCCTGACCCCTTTTGCGCCAAGAACTCCTTTTGAGATGTGGATTATGCCCAGGCGGCATAATTCGTCGTATGTGGAACAGTCTGATCAGACACTTTCCGCTCTGACGGATCTTTTTTCCGAGACCCTGCGCCGACTCGATGCCTGTATTCCCGGCATTCCCTATAACTTTGTTCTCCATACCCAACCGCTCAGGTCGGATTTACTGGATCATTATCACTGGCATTTTGAGATCGTTCCCAAGGTAACCAGTATTGCCGGTTTTGAGTGGGGGTCCGGGTTTTATATCAATCCAATGCCACCTGAAGATGCCTGCCGGTATCTGCGGGAGGTCGAACTTTAGGAGGAATCAGTGGCTGAAAGGAAAAAGATACTCCTGGTTGATGATGAAGAGGGTATACAGCTTTTGTATCGGGAAGAATTCGAGGATGAAGGTTTTGTGGTAGCATCCGCCTATAACGGAGAGGAGGCGCTTGATCTGTTTAAAAAAGATCCGCCTGATCTCGTTATTCTTGATATCAATATGCCGGGTATGAATGGTATTGAGGTACTCCGTCAGATGAAAGAGATGAAACCGGATCTTCCGGTGATACTCAGCTCTGCCTATCAGGAATATAAGCAGGATTTTGGGACCTGGGCCTCGGAAGAGTACATTGTTAAATCCGCCAACATGGATGAACTTAAGGCAGCTGTCCATAAATATCTTGATGTTTAGCTCCCGATTTACGTCCTGTACATATTTCCAATAATGAAGGATATCCAAAACCTGCGTGATTACAGGCGTATTAATATCCGTAAGGTCGGGGTGAAAACAATCTCCTATCCGGTTACTGTGCTGGATCGGGAAAAAAGAGTTCAACATACCGTGGCCACTGTCAATATGTATGTCAACCTGCCCCACAGGTTCAAGGGCACGCATATGAGTCGATTTGTGGAGATTCTCAACCGATTTCACGGTAATTTCAATCCATATAATTTCCATTGTATTTTATTGGAGATGAAGGAGAGACTCGAGGCTGAGTCAGCGCATCTTGAAATCGAATTTCCCTATTTCCTTCAAATCGATTCTTCCGGCAACGCCATAGGAATCGACAGGTATTTATGTCGAATGCACGGTTCGCTGGAGCAGGAGGATGACCTGGTACTGGAAATTGACGTGCCGATTCATTTACCAGCCGGGAATTCTGAAACCGGAGTTTTGCCCCCCTCCATGGGAAGGTGGGGACAGGCTTGTGTGGCTGTTCGCTTTCATCGTTTCATATGGATCGAGGAGTTGATCAAGCTTATTGAGGACTGTCTGGAGGAATCGGTCGGGCTACCAGGTTCGGTGGAATCCGTTTGTCGGACGGTTGGGAAGGTTCTTGCTGACCATCCAAATATAAGCTGGTTTCAGGTCATTGTGGAAAACCTTGCCCAAGGTTATTCCACCTTTGCGCAAATATCGGAAGACAAACACGTGGTTACGTGATTCTACGGACTTTATAATTGAGTAGCCCCTTTTGTATTGATAATTACACTTAAAAAGTTGAGAAATAGAGAAGATATTCAATGAATGAGCTCCTGTTTGAGA
>CAZURY010000027.1:0-11543 GCA_964623145.1 uncultured Desulfobulbus sp.
TGCTTAATTGAGAGGAGACCTTGAGTAGGCATCATCATCGGGGCCAAGCACATGTCCCTCTCTAAATCGGTGGTATCCGGCCAGGGCGACCATGGCTGCATTATCAGTACAAAAGACAGGTTCCGGCACATGTAACTGTAATTTATTTTCAGCGCATCGTTGTGCGAGCTGTTTACGCAGGCTTTTATTGCAGGCGACTCCGCCGCCAAGGCAGATTGTCCCGTGCTTGTTTTTGCGGGCGGCGAGCAGGGTTTTTTCAACCAGAACCTCAACGATGGCCTTTTCAAAAGAGGCACAGATATCTTCTATCGGTACAGGAACATTTTTTTGATGATATCTGTGAACGGTGTTTACAACCGAGGTCTTCAGGCCGCTGAAGCTGAAATCAAGACTGTCTTTATCCAGCCATGCCCGTGGAAATCTGATGGCGTCCGGATTGCCCTTTTGCGCAGCACGACTGACTGCCGGGCCGCCAGGATAGCCGAGAGCCAGCAGTTTGGCAATTTTGTCGAATGCCTCGCCGGCAGCATCATCCCTGGTTCGGCCCATGAGCGTAAAGTCCGTGTAATCTTTGACGGCAAAAAGGCTGGTGTTGCCTCCTGAAACAACGAGAGCTGTATAGGGAAACGCCGGCGGATTTTTTCCAAGAAGGGCGGAGAGCAGGTGGCCTGCCATGTGATCGACTCCAACGCAGGGAATTTTTTTTACCAGGGCCAGAGACTTGGCAAAGGTAAAACCCACAAGGAGTGATCCAACCAGACCAGGTCCCTGGGTGGCAGCAACAATATCAATATCATCCAGGCTGACCCCGGCTTCGGCAAGCGCCTGGACGACCACAGGCCAGACAGCTTCAATATGAGCCCGCGACGCAAGTTCCGGAACTATACCTCCATAGGGTGCATGAACGTCAAACTGACTGCTGATTATGTTTGAAAGTACCTGGTCAGGGGCGGCAACGACGGCGGCAGCGGTGTCGTCACAGGAACTTTCTATGGCAAGGATGAGCATATAATATGGCCTGTCTTGCAAAGTCCTTCATTTGGTGGTAACAGTGGGCCTTCTCTTAACGGCAAAGTTGATATCTGTAATGAATATCCCAATATATTGCAAGCTCAACCACAAAACTAGATGAAGGATACAAACTTTGAACAATCGGTAAATAATGCAGCTCCGATGGATATGTTTTCCCGGACAATTTCCTATCTTCGGCTGTCGCTTACCGATCGCTGTAATCTGAAGTGCATGTACTGTGTAACCGAAGATGAAGACAATGGCTGTCTTGTCAAACTTGGCCAGGATGAGCTGCTCACCTATGAAGAATTGCTCAGGGTTGTCAGAGTAGCCGTAGGCTTGGGGATTTCCAAACTTCGTCTGACCGGTGGTGAACCGCTTGTCCGCAAAAATATTATGCATTTTATTGAAAAGCTTGCCGAAATTGACGGGCTTGATGATATTCGAATCACGACAAATGGCGTACTTCTTGAAAAATACGCTCAAGGGCTTGTGGACGCCGGGGTGACGAAGGTCAACATCAGTCTTGATACGCTTAAGCGCAACCGCTTTGCAGACATTACCGGAGTTGATTGTTTTGATCGCGTGTGGAAGGGAATTGAAACCGCCCTGGCTGTTGGGTTTTCCCCTGTTAAACTCAATATGGTGGTTATGCGGGATATCAACGATGATGAATTACCTGCTTTTGCAGAGCTTTCCAGAAAAATGCCTCTGCAGGTTCGCTTTATAGAATTTATGCCCATCGGAACCTCGACCCGCTGGAATAAAAACACCTATATCTCCTCTGATGAAATTATGGACCGTATTCGTGTTCTGGGCGAACTGATTCCCCAGGAGAAGCAGCAGGCCGATGGCCCGGCAAGGGTTTTCAAGCTGGGCGCTGATGCCGCAGGTTCGTTGGGGTTTATCAGCCCGATCAGCCATCATTTCTGTGACAAGTGCAACCGTTTGCGCCTGACCTCAGAGGGTCGATTGCGCTCCTGCCTGCTCCATGATGAGGAGACGGACCTGAAGAGCGTGCTGCGAGCAGACTGCACGGATAGAGATATTCGGGAGACCCTGCTGACGGCCATTTACAACAAGCCAAAGGGGCACCAGATGGCCGAGCGGCTCAAGGAGGATGGTGGTGACTGTCACGGACGGATGTCACGCATCGGTGGATAGTTTTTCTTTCTTTGCTGTTCACCCGGAAAACAGGCACCTTCCAGCTTATTGCCGGTCGATTAAGGATAGTCTGATGCCGATGGTATATGTGTATGGTTATAGTCGATGAGGCTTTCGTCATAACCGTTAACCCGCGTATTTCACAGGTAAGCGTAGACTCCGGGTAAAGCGTAGACTTCGATGCGTGAAAGCACCGAATCCGCGTCGTTTCTCTTGAAAATTGTTTTCGACATGTCGCAATTATGTCAGCAAATAATTTCCTGCGCCAAATGCTGAATCTTCCGCACTTTCAGACTTTTCGCGACGACCCTTGTGAGATTGCGGGTTAAAGGAAAATTCAGCGTTATTCCCTGGTATTAAATTAAAAACCTGGAGTTTAGAGTGAGCGCTTCGATATCACCATGAACCTTCGTCACATTTATTTTCAACCTCTGTTGTTCCCCATTTTTTTCTTCGGATTAACTATTCTTGTCGGCGGGGTATTGCTTTGTCTGCCGATCTGCCTGCATGAAGGACATGTTTTGTCCTTCACCGATGCCTTATTCACAGCCTGTTCAGCTACCTGTGTGACGGGACTTGTTGTCGTGGATACCGGTACGGTTTTTTCTTCTTTTGGTCAGGCGGTTATCCTTGCTTTGATCCAGATCGGTGGCCTCGGCATTATGTCTCTGGCTTCACTTGCCCTGTATCTGTTCAGACAGCGTGTCACCTTGACCGACAGGATTGCAGTCGGCCAGAATCTTCTTCAGGATTCCAGCTTTCATCTGGGCAGATTTTTACTCAAAATAGTAGTCGGTACCCTTGTCATAGAGCTTGCCGGTGCTTTTTTATTGAAGCTGGCCACAAGGGGAGCCATGTCCATACCTTCAGCAATTTTTCATAGTGTATCGGCCTTTTGCAATGCAGGATTTGCGCTCTATGGTGACAGTCTGATCCGATGGGCAGATAATGTACAGGTCAATCTTGTGGTCATTGGCTTGATTATTCTGGGTGGTATTGGTTTTTTTGTGATGACGGATATTGTTGATTGGCTTATGCATCGAATCGGCCCGGGCAGCAGAGGGACACATAAATTTTTAAGCTGGTATTCGCGGGTGGTGGCTAAGACGACACTTTATCTCATTGTCGGTGGGACATTGGCTATTTTTATCGGTCAATGGTGGGGACAGCCCCATCAATACTCTATTGGTCATGTCCTGTTGACGGGTCTTTTTCAGTCGGTTTCCTGCAGGACAGCAGGATTTAATACTGTTGATATCGGCGGACTGACAGATGTGACCCTGCTGTTTATGATGGGGCTCATGTTTATAGGAGCAGCGCCCGGTTCCTGTGCAGGCGGCATCAAAGTGACGACTTTTCGGATTGTCTTGGCCTTTCTGCATGCGGAACTGCTGGGCAGAGACCAGGCAGTTGTCGGGAAAATAGCCGCCTCAAGAGAGGCGGTGCGTAAGGCCCTGTCGCTGGCTGCTTTTTCAATACTTCTTGTCTGCGGTGCAATTATTGTTTTGAGTACAAGTGAGCGATGGGGCATTCCAAGAGCTCAAATTCAGCCGACACTGCTTGCCATCAGCTTTGAGGCGGTCTCCGCCTTTGCAACGGCCGGGCTGACCATGGGGTTAACCCCTCATCTTTCGGTTATTGGTAAGTATGTCATTATTGCTCTCATGTTTATCGGCCGTTTGGGGCCTCTTGTTTTTGTCGGTGTATTGAGTACCCTCAACCGAAGGGTTGCCTACAGACGTCCGGATTCGGATTTGCTCATCGGATAAAGGAAAAAAATATGAAAGGGGAAGTCGCTGTTATCGGATTAGGAAAGTTTGGTTTTTATTTTGCCGTTACCCTTGTGGATCTTGGTTTTACCGTTATCGGAATTGATAATCGGCAAACCAGAGTTCAGGATGCCCGGGATAGATTACATCAGGTCTATAAGATTGATTCAACCAACAAGGAAGCCCTTGAACAGTTGGGCCTGGCCGAGGTTTCCCATGTGCTTATAAGCGTTGGTGATTCAATTGCCGCCTCGTCGATGATTGCCATGTATGCCAAGGAGCTGGGAATTGCACATGTCTGGGTCAAGGCGGTCAATGCCGACCATCAGCGGCTTTTGTATCGGCTGGGTGTTGACGAGGTGATTATCCCCGAACAGATGGCTGCGGTCCAGCTTGCCTCTAAAGTGGCTATTCCCGGATTTCTGCAGTATGCAACCTTTGACCCCGAGGTTTCTTTTCAGGAGTTGACCATTGACAGGTGGGCCGGCAAGAGCCTGCGCCAACTTGATCTGACCCGAAGACATCAGGTTCAGGTTATTTCGGTTAAAAAAAATGATTCTGATAAATTTGAATATACCCCGGACCCCGACTATATCTTTCAGCCGGGCGACACAATTATTGTCCTGCGTAACACAAATACATCGAACAGGCTCCGGTCATAGCTGTGCCCTGACAACTGGAAATTGTCTAATCCGTTTTTCCGAGCATGGATTCCAGTTCCTGCCAGCGGTCATAGAGCTTGTCAACCTCGGCCTGCAGTTTTTGTTGCTCATTCCAATACTGGTCGACAAGGTCGTGGTCGGCAACAATTTCCGGGTCGGTAAGCAAGCTCTGTAATTCTTCCAAACGCTCTTCCAGCGGGAGTATTGTTTCTTCGATGGTATCATATTCCCGCTGATCCATGTAAGAAAGTTTTTTTGTTCTTTTTTTGTCCTTTTTCAGGGGAGAGTGTTTCTTTTGTGCATTTTTTACAGGTGTCACCCTCTGTTTCAGCCAGTTGAGCCATTGCTCATAGTCAGCAAAAAACCGGGTATGCCCTTTGCCGTCAAACCCGAGTACCTGCTGACAGACACGTTCAAGGAGAAAACGATCATGGGTGACCAGAACCAGGGCTCCAGGAAATTCGAGCAGGCTTTCTTCCAGGACATTGAGCGACCCAATATCCAGGTCATTGGTCGGCTCGTCAAGGAGCAATATATCAGCCGGCTGCCTCATTAATCGGGCAATCAGGATCCTGGCCTGTTCCCCTCCGGAAAGTCTGCTTACCGGTGTCTCCAGCTGGTCCGGCCGAAAGAGAAAACGTTTGGCCCAGGTAATGACATGTACGGACTGATCCTGATATATGACCGAATCGCCATCCGGCGCCAGGGCGCGTTTCAGGCTCTGTTCCTGGTCAAGTTGCTGTCGCCTCTGATCAAAGGAAACAATACGCACATTTTCAGCTGTTGTTATGGAGCCGACATCCGGCCTGCATACAGGAGATTGATCAGCCGCATGGGCAAGCAGCTGCATGAGGGTGGATTTGCCGCAGCCGTTTCTGCCAAGCAAGCCGATGCGAGATCCATTGGTAAGGACGAAATCAAGTTCCTGAAACAGCATGTTTCCGTCATAACCCTTACTGATATTTTGGGCCGTCAGCAGCTTCTTGGTTTTTCTGCCTGTGGCAACGAAATCGATTTGTACCTTTTCTGTTGCCCGGTTTCTGGTTTTGGTCTTCTCCAGTTGTTTTGCAAGTTGCGTCGCAGCATCTATCCGGTACTTTGCTTTGGTGCTCCTTGCCTTTGGTCCCCTTCTGAGCCATTCGGTTTCCCGACGCATTTTATTTGCCAGCCGTGTCTCCAGGGATTGTTGCTGCGCAAGAAACTCCTGCCGTTTAATCAGGAAATCACTGTAAGTCCCATTAGTTTGCAGCGATCCGTCAGGATACGCTGCCGAAAGTTCTATGATGCGATTGACTGTATTTTCCAGAAATCTGCGGTCGTGACTGACCATGAGGAAGGCTGATGGGCTTTCCGGGAGCCGCGCTGAGAGCAATTTTTCCAGCCAGAGTATACCTTCCAGGTCCAGATGATTGGTTGGTTCGTCCATCAACAGAACGTCGGGATGTTGTATGAGCGCACGGCAAATGGCCAGCCGCTTACGCCAGCCTCCTGAAAGCTTTTTCACAGGACAGTCAGGATCAGGGAATTCCGCCCGGCTGATCAAGGTATGGGCCCGGTTCAACGCCTCGCTTTCTTCAAGGAGGATGTTCGAGAGTCCTGTGAGCAGATTATCGGCAATAGAGTCGTTTTCGTCAAAGCTGTCTGTTTGAGACAGAAAACCGATACGGGTGTTTTTTTGAAGAGAAATACGGCCACTATCCGCCTCTGTCAGGCCGACGAGAATTTTCAACAGGGTTGATTTGCCGGAACCATTAGGGCCGATCAGGCCGACATGGTCTCCTTTATGGAGCAATATATCAATACCGGAGAAAAGGGTCTGGACACCAAACGTTTTTTTCAGACCTTGACCGTTAAGAAGCAGGGACATGGATATTGCCTGACTTGAAGAATAGCTGGTCTAGCCCGGATATTTCACAAAGGTCGAAGTCTGCGCTTACTCGGAGTCTCGCAGATAAGCGGAACGAAGTGAAGACTTCGAGCTCGCTTACGGGTGAAATATGCGGGCTACATGAAATACCGGAAAAATGGTGAACTCAAACCTGGCCGAGTTGGGGGCTGTCTGCCCGTGGATAGGAACCGATCCATTCATAAAAGGGGCAGGTTCCTTGTAAAATATCACAGCATTCTCGGATGATCTGGTCTTCAATGTGACCGGCGATGTCAAGAAAGAATAGATATTTCCACTGTTTTCCTTTTATCGGGCGTGATTCAATTTTCGTCAGGTCGATATTGCGGTCTGAGAGAACAGAAAGAACTTCTTTTAATGCACCCGGCTTGTTGACAAGCAGACTGAGCAGCAGGGAAGTTTTGTCGTTGCCGCTTTTACCGGGCGATTGTTTGCCGATAACCAGAAAACGGGTTGTGTTGCCCTGATAATCCTCAATACCCTTGACTACTACCTGTAGATTATAGGTCTTGATTGCCAGTGAGCTGGCAATGGCGCCGATATTTGGATTGTTGGCTGCCATTTTGGCGGCAGCACCTGTGGAGAATACCGGCAGAGTCGGGGTGTCCGGCAAGTGTTTTCGCAACCATTCCCGGCACTGGGCCAGGGGCTGGGCATGGGAGGCTACCGTCTGTATATCGGCAATGTTGCCTGATTGACAGACAAGGTTGTGGGAAATGGAAAGCTGCAGCTCACCGCAAATTTTGACATTGTATTTCATGAACGAATCCAGGGTGGAAAACACAGCGCCTTCAATCGAGTTCTCAACAGGAACCATACCATACTGTACTCGTTCTTTATCGACCTCATGGAAGACGTCGTCTATCGATTCCATGGCCATATAATCGGCTGACTGGCCAAAGTATTTGACCCCGGCGAGGTGGGTAAATGTTGCCTCCGGCCCAAGATAGGCCACGGAAGTCTTTTTTTGAGAAAGGCGACAGGTGGTAATAATTTCGTGAAAGATGGAACGCAGGGCGCGTTCGGGAAAGTCACCCTGATTATTCTTGAGCAATCGCTGGTAAATTTCCAGCTCACGCTTCGGATCCCATTTGGCCCTGTTGGCGCCTGTTTTTAACCTGCCGATTGTTTTGGCACAGGATAGCCGTTCTTTGAGCAGGGCAAGCATAGTATCATCTATTTCGTCAATACGTCTTCGTACTTCGGGTATGGTTTGTTTTTCGTCACTCATGGATGTATTTTACTATATCGGGGAAAGGGGTGCAGGAGAAGTCGTTGAATAAATGATCTTGCCTATGCCTTGAATTGAGATGTTAAACTTTAGTAACCGTTCACCGGGATGCTGTTTCGCCTGCATTACCTGCATAATGTAACCGTTTACCAGCGCTCCACGGAGTCTACGCTTACCTATTCGTTCAAGCAGACCTGCGAGACTCCGATCACGCCCCGGCGTGATGTGAGGATGCCTGATCGGACGAAGATGGGGCACTGGTGAACCTTTACAAACTTTATATGCTAAATCATCTTGCGTCTGTTGCAAAGAAAAAAACCATCTTTTCGGCTCCTCAACCCTACCCCGCAAATTTCACAAGTGGCCTGCTGCAACGAGTGAAAGCACCGAATATACGTCCTTTCTCTTGTAAATTGCTTTCGACATATCGTAAATATACCTGCAAACAATTTGCTGCGCGAATGGGCATATCTCCGGCGCTTTCACGCGTTTCGCGACGACCTTTGTGAAATTTGCGGGCTAAAAAGAGTTGCGTTCGAACCAGTTTTTAATAATATATACCACCTGTTCGAGGGTGAATGGCCCTGTTTTAATGAGAAGACAGGGAAATATATGGATGAGCGTGTCATGAGTGATTTTACGATAAACAAGACCTATGCTGAAATAAACGCCCGTATCAGGGCCGGTGAAGCTGTTGTGGTAACGGCTGAGGAAATGGTGGATATTGTTAAAAAAGAAGGACCTGTTGAGGCCGCCCGTAAGGTCGATGTGGTGACCACCGGCACCTTTTCCACCATGTGTTCCTCAGGCGCCTTTTTCAACTTCGGTCAGACAACCCCAACCATCAAAGCTCAAAAGGTCTGGATTAATAAGGTGCAGGCTTACGCCGGACTAGCGGCCATTGATGTTTATCTCGGCGCCACGGAACCGGCCGAAGACGATCCGTTGAACAAGGTCTATCCCGGAGAATTTCGCTATGGCGGCGGGCATATTATTGAGGATCTGGTGGCCGGGAAAAAGGTATTTCTCGAAGCCAAGGCTTATCCCACCGATTGCTATGCCAACCGTAAGTGTAAGAAGGAACTGACGTTGGCAGATTTTCCCCATGCACTGCTCTGTAATCCACGTAATGGTTATCAGAATTATAACTGTGCCGTCAATCTGACGGATAAAACCGTATATACGTACATGGGAACGCTGAAACCAAAATGCCGCAATGCCAATTATTGCAGCGCAGGCCAGCTCAGCCCATTGCTCAATGATCCTTTGTACAGAACAATAGGACTGGGTACCCGTATCTTTCTTGGCGGCGGAATAGGCTATGTCACCTGGCACGGCAGTCAGCATAATCCTGCAGCTCCACGTGGGAAAAACGGCGTGCCACTGCGGCCGGCCGGTACCATGATGGTCCAGGGCGATCTCAAACAGATGTCTGCCGACTGGCTGCGCGGGGTAAGTATCCAGGGCTATGGCTGTTCACTTGCCGTTGGGCTAGGCGTACCTATTCCAATCCTTAACGAGGAAATGGCCGGATTTACCGGCGTTTCCGATGCGGAAATATTTACCCAGGTTGTGGATTATGGCCATGATTACACCAATGGTATTGCTCGCACCTATGGTGAGGTAAGCTATGCCGAGTTAAAGAGCGGTACGATTGAGGTGGCCGGGAAGAAAGTGCCGACAGCGCCTCTTTCGTCATATGTCAAGGCTGTTGAGATTGCGGAAATTTTAAAGAAATGGATTGTTGAAGGGAAATTCCTAATTACTGAACCGGCGACACCGTTCCCCACCGTAGATTTTTCATTTGAAAAGTAACCGTTTCCCACCTGTAAAGGAGCTTTTTTTGTCTTCTGATCGGAAAATCGCAAAACTCCATGACCTGCTTCATGGGTACGCCCGGGTGGCGGTGGCTTTTTCCGGCGGTGTTGACAGTTCTTTTTTATTACAATCAGCTTTGAGTGTTCTTGGGGCCGGCAATGTACTGATACTCTATAATCGGAGTTGTCTTGTCAGCCGGCAGGAACAGCAACAGACCGAAAGCTGGCCCCGTCGGCATGGATTTACTGAAGTTGAGTTTCTGTCAATAGATCTGCAGCCGCTTTTGTGGAAGGAATTTGTAGAAAATACAGAGAGGCGTTGTTACTTTTGCAAGCTCAGGATGTATAAAGAATTCCTGGAAGTAATGCATAGATATGATATGCAGCATCTTTTGGATGGAACCAATACCGATGACTTGAAGGACAGGCGGCCGGGATTGTATGCTATTCATGAACTTGGCGTAAAAACGCCGTTGGTTGATGCCGGATTTGATAAAAATGATATCCGTACATGTAGTCGGGATATGGGTCTTGATACCTGGGATATACCCTCTTCATCCTGCCTGGCCACCCGCATTCCCCATGGCCTGGAGATAACGCAAGATCGCCTGCAGAAAATTTCGAGGTTTGAAGAGGGTGTTGGCAAGCTTGGCTTTAAAGGGTGTAGAGTGCGGCTGCATCCGCTGCAGAGCGACACTGTTTTCCTGCAGATATTGCGTGATGATTTTGATCGATTTGCACGACCTGGAATGCGAACGGCTATTGTCAGGTTTTTTCAGAAGGCAGATATCCAGGGCATTTTTTTGGATTTACAGGGCCGGGAAGGATAACACGCTCTGTCTCCATAAGGCGTCGATATATTTTTTTATTTCCGCTTATTGCTATTTTCCTGATGATGTTGTTAAATTTTCTCGAAAGAAAAGGGATGCCGCTAGCCTGCAGAGGGGGTGTTTCGGCCGCAATCTGCCTGCAGGCGCGAAAAAATGGATTTTTTCCTTTGACAAATTCAGTCATCTTTATTTTAATTCCGCTGTTCACGCAGTGGAGCAGGTCAGGCAGCAAGCCTGGTCGACACCAGCATACATTTTAATTCTGGAGGGAAGAATGAACAAAAAAGAACTCGTAGGAGCAATGGCAGAGGCAGCAGACATCAGCAAGGCAGCCGCAGAAAAGGCGTTGAATGGTATGCTGGCCGCTGTAACAGGTGCGCTTTCCGAGGGTGATAAAGTTACGCTGGTCGGTTTTGGAACTTTTTCAACGGTAAAACGATCAAAAAGAAAAGCAAAGAATCCTCGTACCGGTGAAATGATCAATATCCCTGCCAAAACAGTTGCTAAGTTTAAACCCGGCAGCAAACTTGCTGAAGCTGTAAAGTAATACTTTTTTATTCTAAATAAAGTACTTTTTTTTCTAAATAAAGTAGCTCCTGTACAATTTAGTCAGGACAATTTCTATTGTATTCCCTTGAAGTTTTTGTTTCTGTGCAATTTAGGGCATGAAGAAATAGAAAGCCGCCTCTGTTAAGCAGGATTCCGGCAGAGAATGAGCAGGGTAAGAGCTACTGGACAATAAAAACAACAGGCTTTTGTCTGCTGTTTTTATTTTTTTGTCCTCTCTTCGTGGGAGGGCTGATGAAAAAAGACAAGATGAATATCATCGGGAAGTGGCTCAGTCTGGTAGAGCACAGCGTTCGGGACGCTGGGGTCGGAGGTTCGAATCCTCTCTTCCCGACCATTTATAGAGCAAGGAATTTTGACCTTTTGGTTGAAATTCCTTTTTTTAATACCGGTTTAGATCCTGGCCGATATCTGGAAAAATGCAAGCTGTGTTTCTGTATCTTATTATGACCTAAATTGAGCGATTTTCATTTCACAATTTGCCCTTTTTGGTAGTAATTGATGTTTGCGCCCCATGCCTGTCTCTGGGAGAATCCTCATCCAGAAAGGATCTGTATACCTGCGCATGCTATCTTTTTCATGCCTT